>CAMLLA010000162.1 GCA_946480525.1 uncultured Asticcacaulis sp.
TACAGCAGGCCGTCTGTCGCCAAAACAGTTGATGCAATTTATTTATGAGAACATATTGCGAACAGGGAACAAATGGGGTACATGCATTTCCAACGACGAAAGCGAACGCGCTGCCCTGACTCGCAGGGAATCGTGACATAGGAAGGTTTGGTTATGTCTCAAGCAATGTTGAAACTCGTGGGTAAAAACGACTCTGAAAAGCAACGCGCGCTCGAAGCCGCGCTGGCACAAATCGACCGGGCCTTCGGTAAGGGCTCGGTGATGAAACTCGGTTCGAACGGCAGTGTGGTCCAGATCGAATCGGTATCGACCGGTTCGCTGGGCCTCGACATGGCGCTTGGTATCGGCGGTCTGCCGAAAGGCCGCGTCATCGAAATCTACGGTCCGGAATCGTCGGGTAAGACGACCCTGGCCCTGCATACGGTGGCTGAAATCCAGAAGGCCGGTGGCACCGCAGCCTTCGTCGACGCCGAACACGCGCTCGATCCGGTCTATGCGCAAAAGCTGGGTGTCAATCTCGACGACCTGCTGGTGTCGCAGCCCGATAACGGCGAGCAGGCGCTGGAAATCACCGACACCCTGGTCCGTTCCGGCGGCGTCGATATCGTGGTCATCGACTCGGTTGCAGCGTTGACGCCACGCGCCGAAATCGAAGGCGACATGGGCGACAGCCTGCCGGGTCTTCAGGCCCGTCTGATGTCGCAGGCCTTGCGCAAGCTGACCGGCTCGATCTCCAAGTCGAAGTGCATTGTGGTCTTCATCAATCAGATCCGCATGAAGATCGGCGTCATGTACGGTTCGCCGGAAACGACGACTGGCGGCAACGCACTGAAATTCTATGCTTCGGTCCGTCTCGACATCCGCCGCACCGGTTCGATCAAGGTGCGCGACGAAGTCATCGGCAACAATGTCAAGGTCAAGGTTGTCAAGAACAAGATCGCCCCGCCGTTCCGTGAAGTCGAGTTCGACATTCTCTATGGTCAGGGCATCTCCAAGATCGGTGAAATCATCGATCTGGGCGTCAAGGCGGGCATCGTAGAAAAGGCGGGCTCCTGGTACTCGTTCAACTCGACCCGTATCGGCCAGGGCCGCGACAATGCGCGCGACTTCCTGAAAGCCAATCCGGACATGTGCGACGAGATCGAAAAGGGTATCCGCAACAAGTCCAAGGCGCTTGCCGAGGAACTGCTGGGGACGCCCGAACCCGATGCCAACGAAGGCGATGAATCCCTATAATTACCCCATTCGGCCGGGACGGGCGGTGCCCACACCAAACCTCCGTCCGGACTGACCGAAGAAGGCGCTTCCTGGCAACAGGGGGCGCCTTTTTTGCTTCGGCGGCGAAAATCCTTGAACGGGCTTTGCGCTTCGGGACGCATAGCTATATAGGCTTCACAAAATTCCCTGTTACCGGAGCGGTCTTTACCCATGCCGTCGTTAAACCAGATACGTCAGACCTTCCTCGATTATTTTGCCAGGCACGATCACGAGGTCGTCGCGTCCTCGGCTCTTGTGCCGCAGAACGATCCGACCCTGATGTTTACGAACGCGGGCATGGTGCAGTTCAAGAACGTCTTTACCGGTGCGGAAACGCGGACGTACAAGCGTGCGACGACCTCGCAAAAGGTCGTGCGCGCCGGCGGCAAGCACAACGACCTCGACAATGTCGGCTATACGGCGCGTCACCACACCTTCTTTGAAATGCTGGGCAACTTCTCGTTCGGCGACTATTTCAAGGAACAGGCGATCGAACATGCCTGGACCCTGATCACAAAGGACTACGGCCTCAACAAGGACCGTCTCTTGGCCACCGTCTATATCGACGACGACGAAGCCTTTAATCTCTGGAAGAAGGTCGCGGGCCTGCCGGAATCGAAGATCATCCGCATCGCCGGCAGCGACAATTTCTGGTCCATGGGCGACACTGGCCCGTGCGGTCCGTGCACCGAAATCTTCTACGACCACGGCGACCATATCTGGGGTGGTCCTCCGGGTTCGCCGGAAGAAGATGGCGACCGCTTTATCGAAATCTGGAACCTGGTCTTCATGCAGTTCGACCAGCAGCCGGACGGCACGCGCGTCCTCCTGCCCAAGCCGTCGATCGATACCGGCATGGGCCTGGAACGTGTTGCCGCCGTGCTTCAGGGCGTTCACAACAACTATGATGTCGACCTGTTCAAGGCGCTGATCGGCGCCTCGGTCGAAGCCACCGGCGTTGCGGCTGAAGGCGACAATCTGCCGTCCCACCGCGTCATCGCCGACCACCTGCGTTCGACCTCCTTCCTGATCGCCGATGGCGTGACGCCGTCGAACGAAGGCCGCGGTTACGTCCTGCGCCGCATCATGCGCCGCGCCATGCGCCATGCCTATCTGCTGGGTGCCAAGGAACCGCTTTTGCACCGTCTGGCCCCGACGCTCGTCGCTGAAATGGGCGGTCACTATGGCGAGCTCAAGCGCGCCGAGGCGACCATCGTTGAAACCCTGCGCCAGGAAGAGGAGCGTTTCCGCGTTACGCTCGGCCGTGGCATGAGCCTTCTCGACGAAGCCACACGCGACCTGAAGGAAGGCGACATGCTCGAGGGCGAAACGGCCTTCAAGCTTTACGACACCTATGGCTTCCCGCTCGACCTGACCCAGGACGCCGTGCGCGCCAAGGGCCTGACCGTCAACGTCGCCGGCTTCGACGCCGCCATGGAGAAGCAGAAGGAACTTGGCCGAAAGAACTGGGCGGGTTCCGGCGAAAAGGCGACGGCTGCCGAATGGTTCGCCATCAAGGACAAGGTCGGTGCGTCGACCTTCACCGGCTATGACGACCTCTCAGTCGAGGGCAAGCTGTTGGCTCTGGTCCGCGATGGCCAAAGTGTCGACGGCGCGGCGACCGGAGACACGGTTGAAGCCGTTTTCGATCGCACGTCCTTCTATGCCGAAGGCGGCGGCCAGGCCGGCGATACGGGCGAAATCACCTTTGTCGGTGGCAAGGGCCGCGTTCTCGATACGCAGAAGCAGGCGGGCGAACTCTATGTCCACCGCATCGAAGTGACCGAAGGTTCGCTAAAGGTCGGCGACACGGCCACGCTCACCGTCGATGCCGAAAAGCGCCGCACGACGCGTTCCAACCACTCGGCCGCCCATCTGGTCCACGCAGCGCTCAAGAACGTCCTGGGGCCGCACGTTGCCCAGAAGGGCCAACTGGTCGATGCCGAGCGCATGCGTTTCGACTTCAGCCACGGCGGTCCTCTGACGGCCGATGAGCTCAAGCGCATCGAGACCGAAGTCAATGCGGTCATCCTGCAGAACGAGCAGGCCAAGACTGAGTTGATGGCCCCGCAACAGGCGATCGACGCCGGCGCAGTGGCGCTGTTCGGCGAAAAATATGGCGACGAAGTGCGCGTCCTGACGCTGGGCCACGGCCTGGATGGCTCAGAGCGCTATTCGGTCGAACTGTGCGGCGGCACCCACGTCGCCCGCACCGGCGACATTGCTCTGTTCAAGATCGTGTCGGAAACCGGCATCGCCGCCGGCGTCCGCCGTATCGAAGCCCTGACCGGCGAAGCGGCGCGTCAGTATCTGCTCGACGAAGCCAATGTCGCCGAGTCGCTGGCCGCCCAGTTCAAGGTACCGGTGGCGCAGGTCGAAGCCCGCGTCGAAGCCCTGGTCGCCGAGCGGAAGCGCCTCGAAAAGGAACTGGCCGAAGCCAAGCGCGCCCTGGCCGTCAGCGGCGGCGGTGGGACTGCCGCCGGTCCGGAAGAGATCAATGGCATCAAGGTTATGTTCCGCGTCCTCGAAGGCGTCGGCGGCAAGGATCTGCGTCCGCTCGCTGAGGACTTTAAGAAGCAGGTTGGCAGCGGAATTATTGTGCTGGTGGGTAAACTCGATGGCAAAGCTGCGAATACAGTAGTTGTTACCCCGGACCTGACGCACCGCTACAATGCGGTTGAGTTGGCGAAAGCGGGTGTCATTGCTATGGGCGGGGCAGGGGCAGGGGGCAAACCCGACTTTGCGCAAGGTGGTGCGCCGGACGACACCAGGGCCGACGAGGGTATCGCCGCGATTAAAGCGCTGATCTGAACCGGCTAAAGCTTGATATATATAGCCTGACGCGTTCGCGCGTCAGGCTATATGCGTAAGTACGATCGCCAATGCAGACAATGTGATCAGGCTTGTCACCGTGCCCTGTGCAACCGTGCGGGCCGCGCCTTCGAACCAGGTGCCGTACATCTTCGTTTGAATGAAGACGCTGACGGCGGTCGGCGTGGCGCTCAGAAATACGCAAACCTTGAAGGTCGCCGGATCCACCCGCAGCAGCGTCATGGCGGTGGCGACCAGGGCCGGCGCCAGCAGGATCTTACCTGCGATGGCCAGGCTGCTGACAGGCTCCGGCCGCACTACCATGCGTGTATCCATCAAACCCAGCATGCCGCCGAGCGCCACAAGCGCGACGGGCGGCCCTGACCTACCCAGTACATCCAGGGCGTTTTCCACCGGCGGCAGGAACTGAAACCCTGTCACCATCATGATCACGCCGATCAGCCCACCGATAACGGTCGGGTTGCGCGCCGTGTGCATCAAGGCTTCGCGGTAGGTATGGCCCGATGCCTTGGCAAGACCGGCACAACCCAGGCTGAACAGAAGCAAAAAGTCGGCGGCGACGATGACGGGGCCGGTGTGAATAGCCTCGGTGCCGAACAGGCTGAGGGCGATCGGAATCCCCAGAAAGGCCGAGTTGTTGATATAGGCCGCCATGCCGGCGGCGGTTGCGGCTTCGGGTGGCGCCTTGATCAGGCGCGCCGCCAGCATGACGACGACCGCTGCGGTGATCATGGCGGCGACATAGCCGCCGATGGTCGCCGCCATGCCTGTGTCGATAACGGGCAAGCGCGCAAAGCTGACCATCAGCCAGCTTGGGAAACCGATCCAGTAGAAATAGGCGCTTAAGCCATCCAGTCCCTGCGCATTCAGCCGTTTAAAGCGGACGAGCAGCACGCCCAGGCCGATAAAGGCGAAGAAGACGAGGACGCGGATAAGGGTGTCGAGCATGCTGCCCTTCTAAAGCGCATTCTTAAAGGCGCAAAGCTTTTCGAAAAGGCGAGACGGCCTTCTTGCTATTTCCTTCCTCATTCACGGGGAAGGTGGCATTTGCGGAGCAAATGACGGAAGGGGCGCGGACGGGGAGGGCATGCACCAGCGATTGCGGCTTCTACGCTCCCCCCTTCCGTCATCTCGCCAAGGGCTCGCTGACACCTTCCCCGTAAACGGGGAAGGAATAATAGTGCTTTGACGGTTATGAATGGGCCTCTGTTAATGCGCTGCCGCGGCGTCAGCCGACATCGATGCGGCGGCTTCGGCGGCCTTTTCGGCTTCGATCTCGCCGGCCTTGGGCAGGCCGACATGGGTGACTTCCCAGCTCATCAAACCCTTGCGCTCAAAGGTAAAGATGGTCGTCCCACGCTCAGGGTCCTTGACCGTCAGGCGTGAGCGGTCGAGGCTGAAAAACACGATGCTCGGCATGGGCGGCTTGGCGACGGCGGCCGTGTCGAAGGTCGGCGCGTCCTTGCCGGCGCCATAGGTCAGGGCCAGGATCGCGCTGGGTTTCAGGTAGGATTCGACGTCGATCGGCTTCCTGACCGGCGCCTTGGCGGCCTTAGGGTTGACCAGCCCGTCCCAGGCCTTGCCGATGCTGTCGCCGATATCCTTGACGGCCTTGCCAGCGGCACCGGCCGGATCATCGATCGCCGACGGTGGCGGAGCCGATACGCCCTTGTCACCCGCTTCGAGCTGGCCTTTCAGGCTGGCGCGCACCGAGGTGAAGTTGATCAACTTGGCCAGGGCTTCGACGTCTTCGGCGCGCGCGGAGCTGCGCACATCGTAGAAGGCGATGAGTGGCGAGGCGTAGAACAGGCCGGCGCCACCGACCAGGACAATAGCCAGGAAAATACCGAGAACACGCCCCACGTCAAAACCCCTCGAATGTTTCGTTAACCAATCCTAACACGGCCCGTCAAATTTGCGTAGAGCGGAATCTACTGACCCTGCCACAGCTCCGGACGGGCGGAGATATAGTCGATATACATTTTCGCGATTGCGGCGTCGTCGCGGGTATTGGGATGGTAGCAGCTGCCTTCCTTGCTTGGCGGGATTGTGGCGTAACCGATACGTGTATCGCCGGACGCCTTGATCGCCTCATAAACCTCGCGTGTGCCGTCAGTATAGTCGCCGCGCCCATCCTCCACGGCAAGGATCAGGAAGGCCTGCGGGTTGTCGGCGCGCAGACGCCTGACAAATGCCGTGTAGGTCTTGACGTAGTCCGCCTTGAGTTCGGCCTGGTCCTTCCAGGGTTCGCCAGCCTTCACAGGGCTCGAAAAATCATTTCCTCCGATGCCGGTAATAATGATCTGTGGCTTCCACGGCGACGAATCGGTTTCGGTCCGATCGTATATGGCGCGGGGATAGAGCATGGGCATCCGATATTTCGGATGCTCGAAGCCGCCATAGTTGCGCACCATGCCCAGGCCCGAAAAGGCGTTGACGCGATAAGCCGCCTTGAAATGCCTGGCGACCAGCGGGCCAAATCCCTGCTGGCTGTCGGTGGTCTCGAACACCTCTTCCGGGGTACAGTCGTTGTAGGCCGAGGTATTGCCGTAACCGACCGTCAATGAATCGCCGATGAATTCGATCTGGCGCGCATAGCTGGGGGCGGGCAGGGCGGCGGCCTTGTCCGGCACGAAGAAGCCTTTGAAGCGGCCGGTGGCGTACTGGGTTTCGGAACGCTTTTCCAGCCGGATCGTGTGCTCACCCTTGCCCAGATTGTCGAGGCGGTATTCGGTTTTGCCAGGCTTTTTCAGAATGGCGACGATGCGGCCATCGACTACGACATTCAGGTTATTGCTTGGATCGTCGAATTTCAGCGTGACCGTATCGCCGGCAAAGCGGCTTTCGAAATAAACGGCCGGCCATTGATGGGTCCAGCCGTCGGCGTCTTTCAGCGTCCGCCCGCCGACATGGGTGTCCAGCCGTGTGTCGGCAATGGCGGGGGCGGCGAGAACGGCCGCTAGCGCTACGAATTTCCACATGGCGGGACTCCCTGTTTGTCGGGATGTAAGCGGTAACCGCGTCCGATGACAAGCCTGGGATTGGCTAAACCTGCCGCGTCAGCAAGCCGTGCACGTATTTCAGCTTGGCCTGGATGGCCGGCGTCAGGATGAAGGGATACAGATCGCGCTCGCCCATTGAATGGTGGATCGAATTGAGCGCCACGCTCAACGGAACCCACACTTCGGCGATCTGGTCGAAATCAAGAATGGTGTATGGATCGAACGCGGCGTGCGTCCGCAGCTCGGAATGGCTGGGGGGCGCCAGGGCGATACCGTAGATATGCGCTGTCTCCAGCGAATCGACGATATGCAGCACATGCGCGAAGCATTCGGCGAAATCCTCCCACGGGTGCGTCGTGGCGTAATAGCTGATGAAGCTTTCGCCCCACAAGGGGGGAGGCCCCTCGGCGTAGTGCTTCTTCAGCGCCTCGTCGTAATCGAGGCGTTCATCGCCGAAGACCGCCCGGCAACTGTCGATCTTGCCGGCGTCGCGCACCATCTTGTTCCAGATAAAATGCCCGCATTCGTGGCGAAAATGGCCAAGCAGGGTGCGGTAAGGCTCGTTCATCATGGCGCGCTGCTGTTCGCGCGTCGGATCATCGGCCTCGGCGGTGCGAATAACGATCTGACCTTCGTCGTGGCCGATCAGAACAGGCTGGCAGGTTCCGTCCGGAAGGATTTCATCGTCCTTAAGGTCGAAGATCAGTCCCCCTGTTGGATCTTCGGCGCGCGTCGGACGCGGCAGATCCCAGCGCAGGAAGGAATAGAAGAGGAGGCGCTGGGCCTCCGCCATTCGCCGCCACCGCCTCAGGCCATCCTCTGTCGATGGATCCGGGACCAGCCCGTTGTGCCGGCACGCGACGCAGTAATCCTCATGTCCCTCGGCCGGGACCATCCAGTTGCACAGGTCCCAGACTTCGTTGGCGCAAAAACGATAGACGAACTGCTTCTGGTCCATTCGCCGCCAACGCTTGCCATCGGCGTCCAGCTGAACCGTATGCACGGCCAGTGCCTCGGGGATGAAAGCCAGGCGAAAACCGCAGCTGACGCAGGACCGGTTTTCGAAATAGACGGCGTTGCCGCAATTATCGCATCGAAAAAGGCGCATGAATTCCCTGCCTTGCCAAAACCGCGGCCAAGCAATGCAATGCTCGGGGGTAAGGAATCTATGCCGAGAGCCTTATCGCCGGCTAAAAGTGCTACTTGCCTCGCCAGATATCCGGCTGGCTGTCCAGGAAGGTGACCAGGCTGGCTGATACCTTGCGGTCATCGGCGGTCGACGGATGCCAGTCACACCCTTCGAAGGCTAATCCGTTCATCGGCACGAAGGCGACCCGCGTCTCGCCGGCGGCCTTTAATCCCGCCAGGACCTTCGCGACCTGGCCCTGGATCTCACCATTGGCCTGGTCGGTCGCCATCAGCACGAAAAAGGCGTCAGGATTGTTAGCGCGCAGGCCCTGAACGAAAGCGATATAGCTGGCGACGTAATCTTTTTGCAATTCGTCGCGCGTCTTCCACTTTTCGCCTGGGTTAAGCGGGGTGGAAAAGTCGTTGGTGCCAAGCCCGATGACTATGACTTGAGGCGCCCAGTCATCCGCCGCCATATTGCTGTCGAGGATCGAAGCATTTTCGAGATTAATGATATTGGGATAGGCTTCGGGCAGGTGCAGGCCCGCG
>CAMLLA010000163.1 GCA_946480525.1 uncultured Asticcacaulis sp.
TGGCGTTGATGGCTGCCGGACAGACACAGGCCGGATCGGTCATGGAACAGACGCGGCCGTGGCCCAAGGGTGAGGTGCCGTACCGCTTCACGCCAAAGTTACTGAAAGCGGCCGGCGCCAAGAGCAAGGATTGCACTGGCTGGCGAAAATGGCGGCAAGCTCAGGCTTATAAGGCGTGCAAGGCCATGGACGAATGGCAGGTGGCGGCGGGTGTGCGCTTCTATGCCTCGACACGTCTGGATGCGATAACGATCCAGGCCAGCCGCAGCCAGACCTCGGCGACGCTCGGACGGCTGCCAGCGGGCAATGTGGTGAATATCGAAGCACGTGCGTCTTACGGCTCGGTCCTGCATGAGTTTGGCCACTCGCTAGGCCTGATGCACGAGCACCAAAGGCCCGATCGCGACCGCTATATCAGTCTGTCGCCTTTCCTGGCGGACTATCTCAAGACCTGCGGCATCACGATCAATGCGGTCTGTAACGACGTCCGGCTGGCCTTTCCGATCGTGAAGGTAAGGCTGTCCTCCCCCTACGATCCGTGCTCGCTCATGCACTACCTGCAGAACCAGGCGCCGCGGCATCGCAAGGACCCGCGCTGGAGCCGGATTTTCACGCTGACAGGCGATGGCAAGGCGGCGCTAAGAGCCTGCCTGCCGCAGATGGCGCGCCAGCCGGAACGGTGCCGCAAGATCGGCCAGAAGTGCACGGTGTCGAGAGACGATGCCGCGACCGTGCGTCGCTTCAATGTGGGTCAATAAGCCGACTCCGCTGCCAGTCGGGGGCAGTTCCACGCCAGACCTGCTAAAGGCGGCCGGCGCCAAGGGACAGGAATAAAAGCCGCTTTTGACGATGCGGGGGCGGCTTTTTTGTCACGCTCTTCTTTTGATGTTGAGCGGGGTTGATTTCCCCTCATAAGGTAATTTATTGGTGAAAATTAATTTTATTTTTAAATTCTAACCATGGGGAGGTAAAATGCCAGCGTTAAAGGTAAGCTTAGCGTTGCTTATATTTACGGCTGTCGGACTTGCTGGATGCGCGACGACAGAGGGAGGGCAGAGCCAGGTTAATTGGGTGGGCAAAAATATTGCACAAGTCGTTGAGCAATGGGGGCAACCTCAGGATAAGTCTACATTGAGCGACGGTTCTTCACTGTGGGTATTCAAAAAGGATAATACAGCCACTTTTGGCGGTAAGCCGCCTGTGCGTATGGTTCGAAAGCAGCGGACGGAAACCTATGTAGATCGAGGGGCAACCTTCTCGCGTCAGGTCGATTATGATGAACCTGAATATGACAGGGGGGCGGTACTTAACGCGGATTGTGAAGCCCACTTTATTGTCAAAGATGATGTTGTGACATCAGCCACATTTAAGGGTGATGACTGCACATGACAGCCATGGTGCGCAGGAATATCTGAGGCAGGTTAAGCCGCCCAATCCGGCGCCTGACCGCGCCAGGCGATGCAATGCCTGGCGGTGAAGTCGATATCGAAGCGGCGTTCGTGCGTCGTTTCGGCCGTCACTTTGCGCGGCGCCAGGATTTTCAGCGCCTTGGCGCCCACTGCCCAGGCAGGTTTCAGTACGCCGGGCGTATGTCTGGCCGACAGATTGATGCCTGTCATGCGGCGGACGCGGCCGTTGAAGTAATAGACGCCGTTCAGCATCACCGTCTTTGGCGTCGTGTATTCGATCGAAATCGACACGTTCAGGTCGTCGCCATTGCACACGCGGTGCGGCGAATGGACCGGCCAGGACACGGCGTCTCCGGGCCCCAGGTCGACCTGCATGACGCCGGCTTCATAATCACGCGCATAGGGCAGGTCGGTCAGGTTTTCCTTGAGCAGGATCGCCTCCAGCGACGCTTCCGACACATAGGGCTCATGCGGAGGATAGAGGTGGATCGTCTTGTGGCCGCGGATGTGCCACAGCATGGTCTCGGCCAGGTCGACATGGTAGAATACGCCCATATGCGGGCTCGATAGGATCAGCGCCCCATCCGATGAGGCGATGGTCAGGCCGGTGGCTTCGCGGTACTCGGTCATCAGCCGGCGGAACAGGTCGGCATAGACCGGATTGACGGTCATGACGTGGCGCGGGCTGATCCAGAAGCGGCCCTGTTTTACTGCCTCCAGCAATTGTCCGCCATCAAGGCCGCGCGCCTCGCCGGCGATCCAGCGTTCATAAGCCGGCGGATTGGGCCGCATGGTGCAGATGGTCAGTTCGTCGTACGGGTGGCTGTCGAGGAGTTTCGCCAGGGCTTCGTCTTCGAACAGGCCGGTCTCGGCCAGGCGGTGGTTGAAGCGCGTGACTTCGTTGCGCACGCGGCGTGCGTCCTTTTCCCATTTCTGGATCAGGCTGTCCGAATTCCGGTCAAATGCCATGGCCACGCGCCCCGCTGCCTCTGTGAACGCCTGATCCTACAAGAAGCATGCCGCTGAAACAAATTTGTGAATTGACCGAACAGGCGGTGCCGGAACAAATGCAAAACAACATCCTGCGCAGAACGTCGCAACCCTGTTTCCCGGAGTTCCGACGTGACGCGTACGCGCGCCGGCAAAATGTTTGCCGATAAATTATTTGATTGTTGCTGGGTTGAGCTGGATGGTTTCCAGCGGCCGCAACTGGTGGTCCAGATGCGCATGAAGCCGCCGGTCTTTGCCATCGGTCCCGGTCTATATGACGAACGGGGCAGGGCCATGCCAACACACCCGGACGCGCCGTGTGTGCTGGTCATCTACAACACGACGATTTCGCCGCGCCGGATGTTAGCCTGAGCGGTAGGCGCGTGCGGGCCCGGAAGTGTTGGCGCGCGCCATTGCGCACGCGTCATTTGCCAGACTGCTGCTAACCTCCTTCATCTGGGTGTCGTCCACCCGGGCGAACAAATTCCGCGCGTGACGAAACGACACACAGGCGCTGCCGTATTGGCCGGCCGCGTAGGCGTCGTTGCCGCGCCGGAATTGCCGCTCGGCTTCGTCGGACGACCGTGCCGAACGGGTGTTGCCGCTATGGCTCATGGTATAGCGGATATAACCGCCTTCGCGATCGGCGCCCGTTGTGTCGCGACGGGTCGAAAATCCTGTATTGGCCCTGTCGTCATGACGGCGCTGATCAGCCATGGAATTCTGCGCGCTGACGGACGCGGGTGTGACCGCCGTCGCGGCGAAAACCGAAATCATGAGTGCTTTTGCCAGTATCGTCATCTGCGTTTCCCTTTCTTGTGCTTCGGGACCGCTTAGTTTTGCGTTTCAGGTTTCGCGCAGGTTTCGGCGACCAACTCCGCGCTCCACTCCCGTTCCCGGACACTGTGGGCGGCGCGGAAATGCCGTTCGGCGCGCCGGAAATGCTTGCAGGCTTTGGTCAGTTGTCCATTGTCCCGGGCCTCTAGCCCACGCGACATCTGGTCCAGGCCGGATCCATAGGCGCGTTTTTCCGCAGGAGGTATATCGAAGGCGCGCGTGCCGCTCGTCGCGTTGGCCACCGATTCGATGTAGCGGTAGGAGGGTTGCATTTGCGCAGCCGCGATCGTCGGCAGGGCCGCGATGGTCACAATGGTCATCGTAAGAATTGTCTTGAACCGGGTCATAGTCGATCCCCTGCCTTCGAAGGCTCTTGGCCGGTTCGCCATGACTACGCGGCAGCGGGGGCTTTACTGATCTCTTCCCGCACTTCCGGCAACGGTGTGAAGGTATCGTGTTACGTGTATATGTCAATCGTTTCGTGCGCCACATCGCGCGCCTTCGCGCAACAGAGCATGATGCGTTTAGATTAAATCGCCATCATGCTCTCATTGTTTGTTGGTCGCGATATCTAGCTGAAAACCGCTACACACTTTTCAGCATATCGCTTTAACGTTCAACGTCTTCTGAGCGCTTCGGGTGAGCCGACACGCTGCCGCTCTTGTTGCTTTTGGCGAGATATTCCGGATTGTCCCGTCAGGACGCGATACCGAAGCGTCGGCCGCAGGCGGTATGATCTTCTTACGCCGGCTTGCCGCGTTCTTATTGCAGACTTATGCGCCACACTTCCATGGTTCATGCCGCAGAGCAGGAGCGCGCCCCCATGGACAAGACATTCGACACCAAGACTGGCAATGGCGGAGAGACCCACCAGCGCGTGCCTGAAAATGGCCCGCACACCCACGAAGGCCATCTGACCACGAACCAGGGCATCCGCGTTTCCGACAACCAGAACAGCCTGAAGTCAGGCGCTCGCGGTCCGACCCTTCTCGAAGACTTCGTGCTGCGGGAAAAGATTTTCCATTTCGACCACGAGCGTATCCCCGAACGCATCGTCCACGCACGAGGATCGGCGGCGCACGGCTTCTTTGAGTGCACGGCGCCCTTGTCCGATGTAACCACCGCCGACCTGTTTCAGCGCGCCGGCGATCGTGTTCCGGTCTTCGTGCGTTTCTCAACGGTGGCTGGTGGCGCCGGCAGTGTCGACACGCCGCGTGACGTTCGAGGCTTTGCCGTGAAGTTTTATACCAACGAAGGCAACTGGGACCTGGTCGGCAACAATATCCCGGTCTTCTTCATCCAGGATGCGATGAAGTTTCCCGACCTGGTGCACAGCGTGAAGATGGAGGCCGACAAGGGCTATCCTCAGGCGGCTTCGGCCCACGACACCTTCTGGGACTTTGCGTCGCTGATGCCCGAAACGACGCACATGCTGATGTGGGCCATGTCGGACCGGACGATTCCGCGCAGTTTCCGCACCATCGAAGGTTTCGGCGTTCATACCTTCCGGTTCGTGAATGCGCAGGGCAGGTCGACCTTCGTCAAGTTCCACTGGAAGCCGAAGCTTGGCCTGCAATCGACCGTATGGGACGAGGCCATGAAGCTCCAGGCCGCCGACAACGACTATCATCGCCGCGATCTGTTCGAGGCCATCGACACGGGCAACTTCCCGGAATGGGAGCTGGGCGTCCAGCTGTTCGACCAGGCCCTGGCCGACAGCCTGCCTTACGATGTGCTCGACGCCACCAAGATCATCCCCGAGGAGGTGGTGCCGGTAAAAATCGTCGGACGGATGGTGCTCGATCGTAACCCGGACAATTTCTTCGCCGAAACCGAGCAGGTCGCCTATTGCCCGGCAAACATCGTACCCGGCATCGATTTCAGCAATGACCCGCTGTTGCAGGGACGGCTCTTCTCCTATCTCGACACGCAACTGAAGCGGCTGGGCAGCACCAATTTCCATCAGTTGCCGATCAATGCACCGAAGTGTCCGTTCCAGAACTTCCAGCGCGACGGCCATATGCAGATGATGGTCCCCAAGGGCCGCGCCAATTACGAACCCAACAGCCTGGCGGAGGCCGGAGAACCTGGCGGGCCGCGCGAGTGCCCGGTAACCGGCTTCAGGACCTTCGCCGGACAGAACAGTCAGGACGAGCAGGGCGACAAGCTGCGCGTCAGGCCCGAGCTTTTTGCCGACCACTATTCGCAGGCGCGGTTGTTCTGGCTGTCGCAAACCGATAACGAACGCGCCCACATCGCCTCGGCCTTTGTCTTCGAACTGTCGAAGGTGGGTGTCGCGCACGTGCCGCCGCGCATGATCGCCAACCTGCGCAATGTCGACGAAGACCTGGCGGCGCGGGTGGCAGACGGGCTGGGCCTGCCGCTGCCCGATAAGTCGCCTGCGGCGCGGGAACGGGTGGAACTGCCGCCGTCCGACGCATTGTCGATCCAGAAGAATATGACGCCGTCGCTCAAGGGCCGTCAGGTCGGCATCCTGATCTGCAAGGACACGGACGCAGCGGCCTTCGCCAAGCTGAAGGCCGACATTACGGCGGCTGGCGGCAAACCTGTGGTGGTCGGCGTCCAGCTTCACGGTATCCCGTTGTCGGACGGCACCAAGGCCGATGCAGACGCCCAGCTGTTCGGCGCGCCTTCGCAGATCTTCGATGCCGTCTTCGTCTTGTTGTCGGAAGCGGGGATGCAGCGGCACCTGAAGGAAGCTGCCTCGATCCAGTGGGTCATGGACGCCTTCGGTCACCTTAAGGCGATCGGTCACACCGAGGCCAGCCACCCTCTGCTGGCCAAGGCCGGTGTCGAACATGACGCCGGTGTCGTCCTTCAGGACAGGTTTATCGAAGCGGCTGGACGGCGGTTCTTTGACCGTGAGCCGAAGGTGCGCATGCTGGCCTAGGGGGCGGCCGCGCCGTGAATTTGCGCGGCTGATGGCAACTCATGCAAAATACACCGGTGGCGCTGGCGCGCGCCGGTGACATTTTGCGTCCGATGCAGGTATGCGGGCCATAATTAGTGTTAACTAATATATTAGTGAGTGCTAATGCATGTTCATGATCGAAGCCGCCCCCATAGATAAGGTCCTGCGCGCCCTTGCCGACCCGACCCGCCGGGCGGTGTTCCAACGCGTCGTCTCGACCGATGAGATTACCGTTGCGGACCTGACCCACGGCAGCGGGGTCACGCAAGGGGCGATCTCCCAACACCTGAAAGCGCTGAAACTGGCCGGACTGGTCGCCGAGCGCCCAGAAGGCCGTAAGGTCTATTACCGCGCCGAACCCGAAGGGCTGGTGCCGCTGGCCGACTGGATGAACCATTACAGCGTCTTCTGGAAAGACCGCTTCAGCAATCTCCGCGAACTTTTGAAGGACATCGACCATGACTGATACGCGCAATGTCGTCGTCGAAGAGGTGCTGCCGCATGCGCCGGCCGTCATCTGGAAGGCCTTGACCTCAGGCGAGTTGATCGGGCGCTGGCTGATGCCGGCCTCGGGCTTCGAAGCGATCAAGGGCAACCGCTTTACCTTTACGACCCGGCCCGCTGGCGAATGGGACGGCACGATCCGGTGTGAAATCCTGGAAATCGAGCCGACATCGCGCCTGGTCTATAGCTGGACATCCGGGCACGAAGGCAATGTCGGCTATGGGGCGGCGCTCGATACGGTGGTGAGTTGGACGCTGGAGCCGGCAGGCGCGGGCACGCGCGTCAAGTTGATCCATGCCGGCTTTGTCATTCCGCGCAATGAACTGGCCCTGACCAATATGGGCGAGGGCTGGCGCAAGATTCTGCCGCGCCTGGGCGACACTGTGGTTGGCGGTGCCGCATGACCCGGGTTTGGAGCGGTGGATGTGCATGCAAAGCCGTCCGATACGAAATTTCAGGCGAGCCGATTGTGATGACCGATTGCCAGTGTCTCGATTGTCAGAGCGAAAGCGGCACCGGCCATGCCTCGCACCTGGTCTTTCCAAGCAAGGGCGTGACCATTCCGGAGGCGGCGACTGGCTGGGAGATGCGCGCCGACAGCGGCAATATGAAGACGCGGCATTTCTGCCGGACTTGTGGATCGCCGGTCTTCATGACCTTTGCAGCGGCGCCGGATATCCTGACGATCCGGGCCGCTAGCCTCGACGAGCCGGAGCGCTATCGACCGCAGATGGTGACCTATGCGTCGCGCGGCTATGCGTGGGATCATCTTGATCCAGTGGTGCCAAAGTTCGCAAAGATGCCGGGGTGACCTGCACCGTCACTCCTCCCGCTCCTCCCTGTCGCGTAGCGATGGGGAGGGGGACCGCACGATTGAGCGAAGCGAATGAGGTGCGGTGGTGGGGCCTATCTCGGTGGTCTCAACGCCGCGATGCGTTCTTTGATAGCGTCAATCACGCCTTCTGCTTCGCCGTCGGCATCCTGCATTACATAAACGGCGGGAATACGCAAAGTCGTGATACCTTTTGTCAGCAGCCAGGCATCGCGTTTGTCGTCGTAAGCTACCGCCTCGTCCTCAGTATGTTGTGCGCCGTCAACTTCGATGGCGAGGTGTGCTTCCGGGCAATAGAAATCGAGGACAAACGGCCCAATCGGATGCTGGCGGCGAATGGTGAATCCTGTCTCGGGTCGCGTGCGCAATCGTAGCCAAAGACGCACCTCCGGCGGAGACATCCGGCGGCGTAACTTGCGGGCCAGTTTGACTTTCGGCTTGGCGTCCATATCTGGCGAATAAGGCGGCGAGGAGGGGCGAGCAAGAGGCTTAACGAGGTAGGCCCCACCACCGCATCGCCTTCGCTATCGCTCAGTTGTGCGGTCCCCCTCCCCATCACTGCGCGACAGGGAGGAGAGGTCGTGATTTCGCCTATTCCGCCGGCTCTGCCGGAATATAGACTTCGCTGCCCATCTCTTTGAACTTCTGCGACATCTGCGCCATGCCGGTGGCGGCTTCGAGGTCCGCCTTTTCGTTGTCCGTCATGTTGGCGGCGTAGTCGCGCACCTCCTGCGTGATCTTCATCGAGCAGAACTTCGGGCCGCACATCGAACAGAAGTGCGCCGTCTTGTGCGCCTCCTTCGGCAGGGTTTCGTCGTGGAATGCGCGCGCCGTGTCCGGATCAAGGCCCAGATTGAACTGATCCTCCCAGCGGAAGTCGAAGCGCGCGCGCGACAAGGCGTCGTCCCAGGCACGCGCCGCCGGATGGCCCTTGGCGAGGTCGGCGGCGTGGGCGGCGATCTTGTAGGTGATCACACCCGTCTTGACGTCATTGCGGTCGGGCAGGCCCAAATGTTCCTTGGGCGTGACATAACACAGCATCGCCGTGCCGAACCAACCAATCATGGCCGCACCGATACCCGAGGTAATATGGTCATAGCCCGGCGCGATATCGGTCGTCAGTGGCCCAAGCGTATAGAAGGGCGCTTCGCCGCAGGTCGCCAGCTGCTTGTCCATATTGGCCTTGATCTTGTGCATCGGCACGTGGCCGGGACCTTC
>CAMLLA010000164.1 GCA_946480525.1 uncultured Asticcacaulis sp.
AACATTAAAAATCGTTTACTGCCTTTTGTGCAAAGGATTTCCGCGTACAGCATGACCGAATCCCCGATCCCGGCCACTGGGTCGAAGCCCCGCCAAAGTCGTGAAGCCCGGCAGCAACAGATCCTCGACGCGACGCTGAACTGTGTCCGCAAGTCCGGTTTCCATGGCGCCAGCATGGCCGACATTGCGGCGGAGGCGAAGATGAGCGTCGGCGTCATCTATCGTTACTTCGCCAACAAGGAGGCGATCATCGAAGCCATCGTCGCCAACGACCTGGCCGAGATGCGCGCCAAGTTCGCCGAGTGGGAAGCCACGCCCGACGACAAGCTGCTGGATACTGTGCTCGAGGTTCTGGAGCACGCGGTCGAGCACAAATATATGTGCGGCAACGCCGCCATGGCGCTGGAGGTGCTGGCCGAAGCCGGACGCAATCCGCGTGTCGCCGCCATCGTCCAGGCCGCCGACATCCAGGAGCGCGAACTTGGCCGATCCTTATGCCGCCGCCTCAATCCCGGCAGTGATCCTCTTGAACTGGACATGCGGGGAGAGATCATCGGTATGCTGTTCGACGGCATGATGATCCGCGCGATCTGCAATCCGGACATCGATCGCAAAGCCCTGCTGGCCGGTCTGAAGCCCGTGATGCGCAGCCTGTTTACGATGAAGGATTCCGAGCTGGGGTAAGCTTGGTACCAATAAAAACAAAAGGCACCGCGCGGATTGCACGGTGCTTTTTATGATGCGTGTCTCTCCCCGCCACGTGTGACATGTGTGTCGCATGTGGCTTAGCGCCAAGGTGAGGGGTAAATCGGCAGCAGATGCGCGCGCTGAAGGTACAGCATGACCCCTCATCCGGTCGAGACTTCACCTGCCGGCGAAGCCCGCCCACCTTCTCCCCTCAAGTGGGGAGAAGGGAAGAAACGCAGTTTTTACGTGCCTATGCGACACGCTTGCCAGCGATAGGTGTTCCTCAGAAATCGTAGTCGAGCGTGACCATCAGGCTGCGCGGCGGGGCGTAGAAGGCCTGGGTCCACATCAGGCTGGCGAAGTATTTTTCGTCAAAGGCGTTCTTGATGTTCAGCGATGCGCGCACACCATCGACCACCCTGAAGCTGGCGGTCAGGTCAACGACCGAATAGGCCTCTTGCCTTACCGTGGTTCCAAGATCCGTGGTCGAGGTTTCGTCCAGCCAGCGGAAGGCGGCGCCCAGGCGGGCGTCGCGATAGGGCAGGGTGTAGGTCGTCGACAGCTTCAGCGTCCTGCGTGGCACGTAGGTGCGGGCATCAGCGCCGTCCTTGTCCTTGATCGACAGGTCGGTCCAGCCGCCATTGACGGTCCATTGCGGCGTGATCCTGCCGGCGACTTCGAACTCGTAGCCCTCGACGAAGGTATCGACACCGACATAGTAGTTGTCGAGCGTGCCGGGGATATAGCCGGCATATTCGGCCAGATTATATTGTTCCGATTTGAAGACGGCCGCTGTCGCATAGAGGCGTCGGTCCAGCCATTCCGACTTCAGGCCGGCCTCAAAGCTCTTGCCTTCGGCGGGGTCCAGGCGGGTGCGTGTAATGTCGCTTTCCGACTGCGGATCGAAGATGTCGCTGTAGCTGGCGTAAAGCGACAGGTTGGCGTTCAGGTCGTAGACCGCGCCGACATACGGGCTGACCTTCTGTTCGTCGCGGTTCTGCGCCACCCCGTACGAGAAGCCGGTCGTTGTCAGGTCGATGGCATTGACGCCGAGAATGCCCTTGAAGCGGTCGCTGACGTTGAGGTGGACGGCGGCGTAGGCGCGCGACAGCTTGTCCTCGATCTCTTCGGCCAGGTAGGGATCCGGATAGGCCGGCTCGGACGGGGCGACGATCGTCGCGCCCTGATAGGCCGGGTAATCGAAGAGGTTGGCGAAGGCTTCCCACTTGTGGCTGTTGCTCTTCGACGTGTTGAAGCCGGCCACGACCTGGTGCTCGCGCCCGAACAGGCTGACCTTGCCGTTGGCGATGATGTCGAACATGTCCTGCGTCAGCTCGGACGGATACCTGCCGCTCATGCCGCCGACGCCGAGACCCGTCGTCCTGTCCGGGTTGCCGTAGGCATAGAGCAGCCTGGCGTCGTCGTCATAGTCGCGGTGGGTGAAGACGCCCTTGACCGTCCAGCCGCTGTCGAATTCATAGGACAGTTCGGCAAAGGCGATCCGGTTATGCGTATCCCAGTAGGTCCACGGTGCGGCGGTTGTTGCCGATACATCGTAATCGATCGGCGTGCCGTCCGACCAGACGAGTGGCAGGGCGCCCCAGTTGTTGCCGTCGGCCAGGTTGTCCTGTTGCGTGTAGCCGGCCGTCGCATTCAGGTTCGGCGTGATGTCCCACGACAGGACGCCATAATAGACGTTGCGGTCGACGTGATAGTAATCGAGATAGCTGTCGGTATCCGTGCGGGCATAGACAACGCGACCCGAGACCGTGCCATCGGCGTTCAGCGGACCCGAAACGTCGCCGGTCAGGCGCAGATTGTCCCACGAGCCGTAGCTGGCCGAGGCGCTGGCGCGGAAATCTCTGGTCGGGCGCTTGCGGATATAGTTGATGGTCGCCGACGGATTACCGATGCCCGTCATCATGCCGTTGGCGCCGCGCACCGCTTCGATCCGGTCGAAGATGGCGACGTCCAGCGCGCCGGTCTGCAGGCCCCAGTCCAGCGGCTGGCCGACGCCGTCGACCTGGAAGTTGATGATGTCGAAGCCGCGCGAATTGTAATAGGTGCGGTCGGTTTCGACCGACTCGACGTTGATGCCGGGCAGCGTGGCCAAAAGCTGGTTGGCGTCGGTCAGCGCGAACTGCTCGATCTGCTGCGCCGTGACGACCGTCACCGACTGCGGTGTTTCCCGCAGCGAGAGGTCGAGGCCCGTGGCGCCGGCCGATTCGCGGATGACGCGTTTGCCCAGCACGATGACCTCCTTGCCCTCATTTTGGCCTTCCTCGGCCGCTACGGCATCGTCAGCCGCGGCGGGGAGGGCGGAAATGAGGCCCAGCAGGATCAGGGCGGAGGCGGATGCACGGAGCGTGGTTTTGGACATGGGGAGGAACTGCCTTTTTCGAACGGCGCACACACAGGAGCCGCAATTAAGAATGCGTCGCAATTACCGTGTTGGTGGCCAGAGTCAAGTGATATGCGAATGATTTGCAAAAGCTGTGGGCTGGGTGCCACGCTGAGGTGAGATTGAGATCAGTACCGGCGCGACAGGCTGACCTGCCAGGTGCGCGGCGCGCCCGGCGTGATGCGGTCAAGGCAGCAGGCGTCGGAGATGTAGCGCTCATCGAACAGGTTGCGGATATTGAGCTGCGCCTTCCAGTCGCCGACCCGGTAGGCGGCGCCGATGTCGGCCAGGATATAACCCTTTACCGGATAGACGCCGTCGCCCCATTCGTAGAAGTATTTGTCGCTGTTGTAGAGCAGGCCGGCACTAAGGCTCACGTCCTTGAAGACGCCCGAAGCGATAGTGTACTGGCCCCACAGGTTGAGATTGTGTTCCGGCACGTTGGGCAGCTTCATGCCGATCGGAAAGACCTCGTCATCCGTGACCTTGGCGTCGGTATAGGCATAGGCCGCGGCGAAGTGCCACTGCGGGTTCGGGCGCCACTGACCCTCGATCTCGACGCCATGGCTCTGCTGTTCACCGGTGACGATGTAGAAGAACGGATGCTCGGGGTCGTCGGTCGGCACGTTCTGGCGCGTCAGCCGGAAGACTGACACCAGGCCGGACAGCTTGCCGTCCTTCGAGGCGTGCTTGACGCCGGCTTCGACATTCTTGCCGGTTTCCGGCGGCAGGGCCTGACCGTCGAAGGTCGTGTACCAGCTGCCGTTGGGTGTGAACGACCTGGCCGCATTGACATAGAGCGAGGTCTCGTCATTGAGCGCGAATGCCGCACCGATGGTGGGAGAGAAGGCGTCGTCGCGCTGGCCTTCGGCGTCGACCTTGTCCCAGCGGCCGCCCAGCGTGACGGTGAAGGCTTCGGTGAAGCGGATATGGTCCTGGATGTAGAGGCCGACATTTTCCGATTCGGCCGTACCCGCCGTTATCGAATCGTAGGTCTTGTCGAGCGGCACCGAATAGTCGGGGTTGAACAGGTCGAGCGGATTGGCCCACGGGTCGAACAGGCCGTTGTTGTAATAGCCGTAGCTGCTGGCCGAATAGTCGAAGCCTATCAGGATCCTGTGCGTGATCGAACCGGTCGCGGCCGCGAAGGTCAGGCGCGTATCGGCGGCGATATCGTTATAGTCGTAGTGGGTGCGGCCATAGAGGTAGCGCCCGATGGTCGTCTGGTCCGCGGAAATGCCGGAGGCGAACAGCCAGTTGTCCCAGTCGACGGTCGAACGCTCCCAGCGGACATTCTGCGTCAGGGTGACGGCGTCGCTGAAACGATGGATCAGTTCATAGCCGACCTGGCCCGAGGTCTGGTCGTAATAGGCCTTTTCGTCGTCATCGTTGATAGACAGGGTAAAGGGCACCTGGCCGTTCGGGTTCGGCAGGAGCGTGCCCCAGGCGGTCGTCGGCGACCAGGGATTGGTGTCGTCGCGCTGGAACCGCGACAGCAGGGTCAGAGTCGTGTCCTCGCCGATGGACCATTTGAGCGCCGGGGCGACATAGAGGCGCGTGACGTGCGAATAGTCGACGAACTGGTCGCCGTCGCGATAGATGAGATTCAGCCGGCCGATCAGGCCATTACCCAGGACGCCATTGGCGTCGATGCCGGCGTCGATCGAACCGAAGGAACCGGCGCCGACACGGACATCGAGAAACTGACCGGCGCGCGGGCGCTTGCTGACGAGATTCACCACGCCGCCCAGAGGTGACGCACCATAGAGACCCGAGGCCGGACCCTTGATGACCTCGACCTGTTCCAGTCCGCCGAGTTCGTGCAGTTCGCCGGCGACATTGCCGTTCTTCAGGCCGTCGAGATAGACGCTGCCATAGGCGGCGTCATAGCCACGCATCTGATAGGCGTCGAAGAAACCGTAGGTCGAGCTGCGCGAAATGCCGGCGACATTGCGAAGCGCGTCGGCCAGCTGGGTCGCGCCCTGATTGGCGATCAGGTCCTGGGTGACGACCGAGGTCGCCTGCGGGTTTTCGCGGTCGGACACGCCATTCTTGGACACTTCGGCTGCGTCGCCCGGCCTGTATTCGGTGCGCTGGCCCGTGACCACGACTACACCCTGTTCCTCGACAGCGGTTTCAGCCGCCGCCGTCATGGCGGCGAATGCCAGCCCGGTCAGGGCCAGGGCGGATACGGACGTGCGGAATATGGTCACTGCGACACCTCTTGGGAGAAAAAGAGAATAAGTCGCAATCGCAATTTATAACATCATTGTCAACATAATGTGAGAATGACTCGCAAGATTGAGCGTGAGCAGGACTGTCTATTGGCCGATTTGCAACATCATGGCCTTACGCTCCTTCATCCATGCCCAGGCAGCCGTGGCGGTAAAGCCAAGGCCCAGCAGGATCAGGACGATATTGACCTGAAGCGCGGCAATAGTGACCGAGGCATTCACCGCCTGGTGGACGGCAGCCATGGCGATCAGGCTAAGCCCCAGGCTGAGGCGCATCAGGCGCGAGACCTCGGCCACGGGTGCCTCAACGCGATAGCTGGCAAAGGTCGCCGCCGCCATCAGCGCCATGCCGCCCCAGAAGACGGGGACGGGCGGGGTGGGCAGGCCTGCGGCGGTAAAGCCCATTGAAATGGCGAAGGTCAGGGCGATCATGGCGGGAGAGCCGTAGATCAGCACGGTCCACAGGCGGTGGATTAGCGGATGCGGCTTGCCCTTTTCGGCCGACTTGGTCAGCCAGATGTCCATGCCGGCCGATATCATCACCGTCAGGCCAAAGCCCAGGAGGGCGTAGATCAGCTTGACCGGCCAGCCGCCAAAGGAACCGAAGTGCAGGTCGTAGAGGCTGGCGGCGACCTGGCGGCCGGCGGGACCGTCGGACAGGTGATAGCTGCCCTTGAGATTGCCCATCGAATCGAACCGCCACGCTTCGCCATAGACCAGGCGTTGTGCCGGCTGGGTGGTGATTTCGATGAATTCCGTCGGCGTGCCGGCCATGCGGATGGCGATGAAGCTGATCGGCTGATCGGGCACGGCGGCTCTGAGATTGGTGATGGCGTTGATCATGGCGCCGTCCTGCAACGGCTTGCCGCCTGTCGTCGCTGTGATCTCCGCCTGGCTGCCGAAGATCGGCTCGTAGGCCTTGAGGATATCGCCATTGTAGAAGACCAGGCCCATGACCATGGCGACCAGCTGTCCGAGACCGATCAGCGTGCCGGTAATGGTGATGATCAGGCCGAAAGGCAGGGTCCACGCCCCAATGCGATTGTGCAGGTCGGCCTTGGTCAGGTGGCCCTGTTTGCGCACACGAAACGCAAATGCGTCGCGGAACATCCGGGGGTGCGACAGGGCGCCGCCGATCAAAAGCGCCATCATGCCGACACCGAACAGGCAGACGATGATCATGCCGAAGCTTTCCGGCAGGTGCATGTAATAGTGCAGTTCCGTCAGGAAATGGGTCAGGTCGTGACTGGCCGGTCCGACATAACTTCCATTCTGATCGTAGGCGCGCGCTTCGTGGCCGTAGCCGACGACCAGACGCGGCATTTCGGCACTTGGAACGGTAACATAGAGGTCGGTATCCAGGGGCCCGCGATGCGTATCGGCCAGCATGATGGCGCGCGTATCGGCCGTGGCGCGGGCCAGGGCTTCGGGGGTGGCGGCGGTGAACTCCGGCACGTTCGGACGCTCCCAGCGCTCGAACTCGACATAATAGACGCCAACCCAGCCCGACAGGCAGATCAGGTAGAGGATGGCGCACAGGCTGAGACCCAGCATCTTGTGGCCGCTCAGGACGCGGCGGACGAAGGGGGCGGGAACCTTGGGCCAGATGGTCATTGCGAAAGGACTCCGGCGACGAGGGGAATGCCGACCACGGCGGAAATAACGGCGGTGCTGGCGGAAATCAGGCCCAGGGCATGCCAGGGACGCTGGGCGCTGAGGGCGACGACAAGGGCGGTCGCCGACGCCACGGAAAAGGAAAACACGGCCCAGGCATAGCGCGTGGCCGGATGGCCGGGCATATATTCCCAGGCCAGCATGGCCGTGGCCATGCCGATGGCGGGGGCCAGCACCAGGCAGGACAGCAGCCGGGCGGTAATCCGCAGGGCGCGCCTTTTGCCGAGATGATCCGGAATGTCGGGCGTCTCGCGCTGGCGGCGTTGTTTCTCGGGCCTTGCGGTGCTGTCCGGCGACCTGAGAGTCTGCCAGACGATCAGCGCCAGCGGCAGGCTCATGGCGATCAGGACGCCGAACGGCAGGCCGTAGTCGGGCTTATAGGCGGTCATCCACAATGCGGCGGAGCCCAGCATGGCCGTCCAGGCAATTGGTACAGCGTAAGGCGTGATGGCCGTGGGCAGGCCACGGCCCAGCCATCTAAGGTATAATAGAGCAATCGCGCCGGCGATCAGAGCGACTGCGGCGAAGGTCATGGCGGCCGTAATCATGGCCTTCCGATACCAGCCGGAACTGCCCGTGTAAACATATAATGCGAAGCATTCGCAATATTATCGACTTATGGATTCAGAGTGGAGGCTCAGGCCTCCGACGTGTCGGTCGAAAAAATCTGGCGCCGGCGCGCGGTCCAGGCGCTCAAGCCCCCAATGGCGATCAGCGGCGCCGACAATAGCCATATCGGTACCGCCACAGCATAGGCCACTATCAACCAGACTCCCTTTGGTTTTCGATTGCCGTCACAACTGACCATGGTACGCCCTCACCCCATTCAGCCACGAAGGTGAAATAACGCCGATATACAGTTAATATACGGTTACCGACCGCGGTTGATAGGACAGGCCAATTGGTTTCCAGCGCACCATGGTCAGATTTTTTGTATAATTGGTCAGTCCAATATTGATAGGTCCGTTGCGGTACGATAAAGGTCGGACATGAATTGCGCAGCCATTGCTGCATCAAGACCGGGATAGACCCATATGAAGATCATCGACGCCAGAGTTATCGTTACATGTCCGGGGCGGAACTTCGTCACGCTCAAGATCATCACGGACGAAGGCGTCTATGGCATCGGCGATGCAACCTTGAATGGCCGTGAGCTTTCGGTCGTCTCTTACCTTCAGGACCACGTCATTCCCTGCCTGATCGGCCGTGACCCGCACCAGATCGAGGACATCTGGCAGTACCTCTATCGCGGCGCCTACTGGCGCCGGGGCCCGGTGACCATGACGGCGGTCGCCGCCGTCGACATGGCGCTGTGGGACATCAAGGGCAAGGTCGCCAATCTCCCGGTCTATCAACTGCTGGGCGGTCGCTGCCGCACTGGCGTCATGGTTTATGGACATGCCAACGGCACTTCGATCCAGGACACGATCGACGTGGCGCTGAGCTACAAGGAGATGGGCTACAAGGCCATCCGTTTGCAGTGCGGCGTGCCGGGCCTCGCCTCGACCTATGGCGTGTCGAAGGACAAGATGTTCTACGAACCGGCCGACGCCGACCTGCCGACCGAGAACGTCTGGTCGACCGAAGCCTATATGCGAATCGTGCCCGAGCTGTTCGCCGCCGCCCGCGAGCGGCTCGGCTGGGACGTCCATTTGCTCCACGACGTCCACCATCGG
>CAMLLA010000165.1 GCA_946480525.1 uncultured Asticcacaulis sp.
GCCGTCGTCGGCCTCGCCCGACTTATGGTCCTCGCCGCCGACGATCAGGATGTCGTGGTCGGAACCCGGCTGGAGACGGACATAGTGATAGCCGGGCTCAAGCGTGTCCCACAACAAGATGTCCGGCACCGAGCCCTTTTCGACCGACAGGGCGACGACATAGCTGCGATAGGGCGCCTGCTTGGTATGCATGGGAATGCGCAGATGGAAAGGCGTATTGGTGGCGACCACGACCTGACGCGCCACGATATGGCGGCCATCGACCAGATGCGCTGTGACCTTGCCGTCCTTCTCGGTCAGCTTCTCGACGGCTTCGTCCTCATAAAGGTGGGCGCCGCCGGCCTTCAGCGCGTCGATCAGGCCGTTAAGATACTTGAGCGGATGGAAGCGCGCCTGGCGGGGAAAGCGCAGGCCCGGCACGGTCGGCTGGCCCGGCACCTGGCCGGCCGCGACCATCGTCACATCATCGAAGCCGATCCTGTGGACGGCGGCCAGTTCCTCTTCAAGGTATTTGGTGTCTTCCGGTTTGGCGGGAACGAAGTAGCCGTCGACGCGGGCGAAGTCGCAGTCGATGCCCTCGGCCAGGGCAATGGCCTCGATGCGGTCGACCGCCGCCGACTGGCTCTGGTAATACTGGCGGGCGGCGTCTTCGCCCAGCATCTTGATCAGTTCGTCGTAATAGTCGTCGCATTCAAAGGCCAGGTGGGCGCTGGTCCGGGCGGTCTGGCCGCGCCCCAGCTTGCCGCGATCGACGACGACGACGTCGCGGCCCTGTTTCATCAGCTCATAGGCGACGGAAAGCCCGGCTATGCCGGCGCCGATGACCAGCACGTCGGCGGCGACATCATTGGGCATGCGCTCACAAAAGGGCGCGGGGACATCCATCCACAGCGACCAGCTGGCTTCTACGTCTACATTCATCGGAGCTGTCCTCGATACCGTGGCGGCCGGCACCGGCAAGGTAATCAGGCTACAATAAGTTCGATATAAAGACCCCGATGCTGTTGATATTTTTCAGGTAAATGACCGTCAGGCGCAGGTGTCGAGCACCGGTTCGATCTCGCCCGAACCGGGGGCGGGGAAGGGCGTGCGGAAGGTGAAGGCCTCGGCCGTCGGGCCTGAGTGGCGCAGGCGTTCCAGCCGGTCAAGCGCCTCGGCCACGGTCGGCACATGGCCCGCCGGCACCCACCACAGGACGACGTAAAGCTCCATGCGCTCGAACCACTCCTTGCGGCGGCGCATGATCTCAAGGTGCCCGGGATCGCGATAGGTATAGGCGGCCAAGGCATCCAGGTCGCGCCACACAGACATGTTGAGCGCCATATTGGGATCATTGAACGCCTTGATCGACGTGGCGTCATTGCCGTCGCCGGTCAGCCGCCAGACAAAGCCGTCGGCGGCGTCGGCCCTGGCGTTGACGCGATCGAGCGCGCCAACGAAATCGGCATTGACCGGGTCTTCGATGGGCTGCCGAAAGCGCGCGATATTCAGTTCGGCCAGATGCCAGTCGCCCATGAGGTCCTCCCGTGTCCGCCATAACGGCGTTGTCCCGCGACGAACATGGCAGCGGGCCCTGGGGCTTTCAAGGGGGCAGGCGGCAGCGTTACGCCTGATAGCGGCCCTTGGACGGGGGGTGGCGGAAGATGATCGGGCTCTGGCCGCTTTCGGCCGCCAGCAGGGTATGGACCGCATCTGCGGCCATGGGGCGGCCCAGCAGGAACCCCTGCGCCTGGTCGCAGCCTTCGCGGGCCAGGCAGGTCAGCTCGGCGTCGGTTTCGACCCCTTCGGCGGTGACGACGGCGCTGAAGCTTTTGCCCAGGCCGATGACGGCGCGGACGATGGCCAGGTTTTCCGGCGTCGTCGTCATGTCCGTGATGAAGGAGCGGTCGATCTTCAGCTTGTCGAACGGGAAGCGGCGCAGATAGGCCAGGCTGGAATAGCCGGTGCCGAAATCATCGAGCGCGATGCGGATGCCCAGCTTCTTCATCTGATGCAGGATGCGCAGGTTTTCGGCGCTGTCGTTGAGGAAGATCGACTCGGTGATCTCAAGCTCGAGCCGCGCCGGGTTGAGGTGCGAGACGTCGAGCGCACGGACGACGTCGGACACCAGGCTAAAGCCGGTGAACTGGCGCGGCGACAGGTTGACCGCCACGCCGATGCCGGCCGGCCATTTCGCGGCTTCGGTGCAGGCTTCGGTCAGGACCCAGCGGCCGATCGGCTCGATCAGACCCGACGACTCCGCGACCGGGATGAACTCGGCCGGCGAGATCAGGCCGCGCTCCGGGTGCTGCCAGCGCAACAGGGCTTCGAAGGAGACGATTCGGCCCGTGCGCGTGCAGACGATTGGCTGATAGGCGAGGTGAAGCTGGTTCCGCTCCAGCGCCACGCTCAGTTCGTCGCGCATGATACGCTGGCGGTCGGCGTTTTCCTCCATAGAGAATTCGAACCAGGCATAGTCGCCCTTGCCGGTTGCCTTGGCGGCGTATAGCGCCAGGTCGGCGCGCTTCATCAGGCTGTCGGCGGTGCCGCCGTGGGTCGATTTCTGCGCCATGCCGACGCTGCAGCCAATGGAGACGATGTCGCCGTCGACATTGAACGGTTCGGACAGGGCGCCGATCAGTTGCACTGCCAGGCGTGCGGCCGTGGTGTCGCCCATGGCGCCGCGATGGATGACGCCGAATTCGTCGCCGCCCAGCCGCGCGATGATGTCGTGGGGGCCAGCGTGGGCGCGCATGCGCTCCGCCGCCTGACGCAGCAGGTCGTCGCCGGCGTGGTGGCCGAAGCTGTCATTGACGGCCTTGAACCGGTCGAGATCGAGCAGCAGCAGGACGAAATCCTCATCGTCGCGTGCGATCTGTTCGTCCAGCAGGTCCTGGAACTTGAGGCGGTTGGGCAGGTCGGTCAGGACGTCGTGCAGCGCCAGGTGGCGGCTGCGTTCCTCGACCCTCAGCTTTTCCGTCACGTCCTCGGAAATGCCCAGCAGGTAGCGCGGCTTGCCGTCAATATCAGGCACGCCGATCTTCTGCGTGCGCAGCGAGCGCTGGCCGGTCGGCGTCTCAAGCGGTTCGTTCTCGATGCAGACCAGCTTGCCCGAGGCGACGACGGCCTGATCGGCGGCGCGGAAGCGTTGCGCGTCATCGGCATTGAACAGGTCGAAATCGGTCTTGCCGACCAGGTCGTGGCGGCTGACGCCCAGCAGGTCTTCGCCGGCCTTGTTGAGCAGGACGAAGCGGCCGTCGCGGGCGTCCTTGACGAAGACCATGGACGGGATGCTCTCGACGACGGCGTCGAGGAAGATCTGGGTGCTTTTCAGTTCGACCGCGGCCTGTTCGCGTTCGGTAACGTCGATCGACCAGACGAGGCCGCAGTCCTTGCCCTGGTAGCGCGTGCGCTGGGCGAAAACCAGGACCTGGATCTTCTTGCCGTTGGCCTTGACGTGAGTGAAGCATTGTTCGGGTGCGACGAAGGTCTTGAGGGCCCTCGCATTGCGGCGTGTCGCGGTCCAGTCCTCGGTCGGATGGACCTCAAGGATGCTCTTGCCTATCAGCGCGTCCTTGTCGTAGCCGTAAAGCGCGCAGGCAGCCGGGTTGGCGGTGAGAAAGTTGAGGGTTTTGATCTCGAAGATCCACATAGGAATCGGGTTGTGCTCGAACAGCACGTCGAACGCGCTGTCCAGAATGCCGTCTTCAGACTGACGGCTTTTCTTCCCCTTGGCCGGCCCTGCACTTGTCACGTATACGCTTTCTGCATCTCGCGGGCGTTTTATTGCACCGCAAAAATATTGTTTTTGTGGTTTGCATCCTACACGTGTTGGATTGCCAATCGCTTAACCGGCGAATTCCTGAAAAATCGTGCTTTTGTTTTACGGAAGCGCCGTCCTCAGGCATCTAATGCTTCAGGAGCACTTCATGGACGCGGCGTCGCAGCAGATTATCGGATGGGTGGGATCAGAGATCCTGCCGCACGAAGCCGAACTGCGCGCGTGGCTGAGACGGGCGCGGCTGGGGCGTGAGGATGTCGAGGACATTATCCAGGAAGCCTATTGCAAGATCGCCGAACTGAGCAGCGTCGACCACATCCTGTCGCCGCGCGCCTATTTTTTCACGGTCGCCAAGAACATAGCCCTGATGCGCATTCGTCGGGCGCGCATCGTGCGCATCGATACCGTCGATGAGATCGACCGGCTGGATGTCATGAGCGATGCGCCGTCGCCCGAGCGCGAAACCGTTGCGCGCCATGAGCTCAAGCGGGTCATGCAGTTGATCGCAGCCCTGCCGGCGCGCTGCCGCCAGGTGTTCGAGATGCGCAAAATCCAGGGCCTGCCGCAAAAGGAGATCGCCCGAACGCTGGGCCTCTCCGAAACCACAGTTGAAAATGAAGCCGCCAAAGGTTTGCGGCTGATCATGCGGTCCATGGCCTCCGAGGATCGGGGACAAAGGTCGCAAAAGGAGTTGAAGCGTGACGCCGCCCGAAACCAGTGAACAGATAGAGGTGGCCGCCAGCCTGTGGGCCGTCAAGGATCGTCCGCTGAGCCCGGAGGATGAAGCGCTCCTGAGCGACTGGCTGGCCGGTGACCCGCGCCGCCGGGGTGCGCTGTTGCGGGCGCAGGCGGGATGGGCGTCATTGTCGCGCGCCAGGGCGCTGGGGCCGTCGCAATCGTGGCAGGGTGTCAGGCTCAATGCGATGTCGCGTCGCCGACTGCTGGCCCGGGGCGGGATCGCTGCCGGTCTGATGGCGGCGTGCGGAGCAGGGCTGTTCGTCTTTCTGCGCAGCGAGGAAACCGCCACGCGCACCGGCGAAATCCGCCGCCTGCCGATGAGCGACGGTTCGATCGCCGCCATCAATACCGAGAGCGCCATCCGCGTCGCCATGACCGAACAGCAGCGCAATGTCGAGCTGGTGCGCGGCGAGGTCTGGTTCAAGGTCGCGAAGAACCCAGAACGGCCCTTCGTCGTTACGGCGGGAGATGCGCGGGTCCAGGCGGTCGGCACGGCCTTTTCCGTGCGCCGCCACGAGGATGGCGCCGAAGTTCTGGTGACTGAAGGCACGGTCAAGGCGTGGTTGAATGGCGCCGACCAGCCGGCGGTGATCCTGAAGGCCGGTGACCGGACCTTTATCGGCGCGAAGGTCGCGCCTGCCGTCGATCATGCGCCGGAGGTGGTGGACAATGCGCTGGCGTGGCGTGAAGGCAAGATTGCCCTGGCCGGCAAGACGCTGGCCGACGTCGCCGCCGACTATAACCGCTATAACCGGACGCAGATCGTCATCCGGGATCCTGGGCTCGGCGGCGAACGTTTGTTCGGCCGCTTCTCGACCGACGATCCGGAAGGCTTCTCCAACGCTGTTGCCCAGGCCTTCGACGCCGAAGTGACCCGGACCGACACCACCATCTACATCGGTCTCAAAAAAATTAACGATAGATCTACGGAAGCCGGAACCTCGGGCATCCAACAATAAGAGAGGCGGATACGCCCTCGATAATAAGGCGCTTGAAATGCGTCAGCACAGAACAGGAGGAACTTCATGAGGAACGCACGCGCGCTTTCCGGACATTGGCTGTTGGCGGGAACCACCCTGCTGATGGTCTCCGCCATGCCGGCCTTTGCTCAGGTCAAGACGTTCAATGTCCCCGCGCAAGCCGCGCAAAAGGGGATCCAGCAGTTTGCCGAGCAGGCCGACCTGCAACTGGTCGCACCGGAAAAGCTGGTCGCGGGCCAGCGCACCTCGGCGGTGCAGGGTACCATGCCGGTGCGCGAAGGCCTGTCCCGTCTGCTCAGCGGCACCAATATGACACCGGTGACGCAGTCGAACGGCGTCGTTGTGCTGGCTGCGGCGCAAGGCGGCGCGCAGACGGCGCAGATCATCCCGGCGTCCGCTATGGCTCTGCCGGCTGGCGAAGCGGCGCCGGCATCCGAGCCGGTCGAGTCCGAAGAGGTCGTCGTCACGGGCATCCGCGGTTCGCTCAACAAGGCGCGTTCGATCAAGCGCAAGGCCGCCAATACGGTTGAGAGCATCGTCGCCGAGGATATCGGCAAGATGCCGGACCTGAACCTGGCAGAATCCATCCAGCGTGTGCCAGGCGTCGCCATGACGCGCGAAGGCGGGGAAGGGCGCAACATCACCCTGCGCGGCTTCGGCCCGGACTTTACCCGCACCACGCTGAACGGCATGGAAGTGCCGGCCAGTTCGGACGGCCTCGACACCGGCGGCGTGACGCTCAATGCTGGGCGGGCCTTCGACTTCCACCTATTTGCGTCTGAACTTTTCAACCGCATCGACATTGAAAAGACGCAGAAGGCTTCAACCGAAGAAGGCGGCATTGCCGGCACAGTCGGGCTTTACTCGGCGCGTCCGTTCGATTTCCGCGATGACTTTACGCTGACTGGCTCCGCCTCCGCCAACTACAATTCTCTGACCGAAAAGGCCGATCCGCGTTTTGCCGTCCTGGTCAGCAAAAAGTTCATGGACGGCAAGCTGGGCGCGCTGTTCTCGGCGGCCGTGTCGAACCGCACCGTCCATCAGGAAGGCTATTCCAGCGTGCGGTGGACGTCGCCGAAAGCCAATGGCGACTCGTGGGCTGACACCAATCCGACCGTCACCGGCACACCGTCCAGCGCGTGCGGCGCCACCGACCCGCTCGACTGCCTGTGGGCGCCGCGTCTGCCGCGCGCCGACTTCTTCGGCAATGACCAGAAGCGCATAGGCCTGACCGGATCGCTGCAGTTCAAGCCCACGGACAATGCGGTCATCACCCTCGACCTGCTGCATTCGGAACTGACCAATGACCGTTTCAGCTACAACTCGATGGAGTGGCTGCTGACCCACGGCACGGCGGGCAACTTTACCGGCCAGACGCCGGTATCCTTTACCGTCGGCGCCGATGGCAAGACCCTGGTCGCCGCCAGCTTTAACGACGTGACGTCGTGGTACGAAAGCCGCCATCAGGAATCGAAGTCGGCTTTCGACCAGGTCGTGCTGTCGGGCAAGTTCCAGGTAACCGATCGCCTGGCGCTGGATGCCATGATAGGCCAGGCGACGGATGACGCCGACCGCACCGAACTGCGCTTCTATTACCGCTCGGTGCCGCACTTCTATTCGTACGACTACCGCGGCAATGAATATGTCCCCGAGGTATCCTTCGGCAGCTACGATCCCAACCTGGCCTCCAACTATATCAACGCCCAGACGGCGTCGAACCGCGTCAACAACGTCAAGAAAGAGAACCTGACGTCGAAGTTCGATGCGGTCTATCAGGCGGACGGCTTCGATATCCGCGCCGGCATCAATTACAATGACCGGACGGTTACCTATTCCGAAGGCCTGGGCGCTGCCCCGACCTTCAATCCGTCGGCCTATACGATGGCTTTCCCCATCGACAACTTCGGCAAGGGACTGGACGGCACGCTGCAAAAGTTCCGCGTCGCCGATTTCGACGCCATTGCCGCGGCCGGCATCGTCACGCCGGGTTACACCGACAATGTCGGCGCCGGCTGGAAGGTGGGCGAAGGGACGATCGGCGCCTATGCCGAAATGAACGGTGAGTACGACATTGCCGGCATGCGGCTGCGGACCAATACCGGCTTGCGTTTTGTCCGCACCAACGTGACGTCTTCGGCGGTGGTGCGCGGCACTCCGGTTGAAACCAAGGTGTCGTACGACAACTACCTGCCATCGATCAACCTGGCGCTCGATGTCCGCTCAGACCTGGTGGTCCGTGCCGCCTATGGCCGCAGCATGACGCGTCCGGGGCTCAGCACGCTCAATATCGCAGGGCCGGTATTCGGCTACACGACGCGGACGGTCGGCAATGTCGGCAATCCCGAGCTGAAACCCTATGAGTCGAACGATACCGACCTCAGTATCGAATGGTATTTCGGTCGCGAAGGCCTGCTGTCCCTGGCCGTGTTCAACAAGGACATCGTGCGGTCGCTCAAGACCGATATCGTCACCAAGCTGATCGACCCGTCGCTGTGGCCGGCCATCTATGCCGATCCGCTTTATGACACGTCGTACAATGCCGATCCGGCGACCGTGCCCTATACCTTTACCATCCCGGTCAACAGTGACGATGGCAACAGCGTCAAGGGTTTCGAGCTGACCTACAACCAGCCGCTGACCTTCCTGCCTGGACTGTGGTCGAACCTGGGCGTCGCGTCCAACTATACGCACGTCGAAGCCAAGGGTTCGACCGGCCTGTCGCCGAATTCATACAACTTCACGCTCTACTATGACACGGAGCAGCTGGGGGCGCGGGTCTCGGTCAACAAGCGTGATGATTATCTGATCAGCGAGCCGGGCGGCAATGGCCACGTCCAGGAACGCAAGTACGGTCCGACGCATGTCGATTTTGCGTCCTTCTACAAGATCAATGACAAGCTGACCCTGACGTTCGAAGGGATCAACATCACCGATGAAGTCGAGCGTATCTATGGCACGGGTGACACCGGCACCATGGACCTGACGCGCGAATACACGCATACAGGCAGCCAGTGGATACTGGGTGTCAGGTATAAGTACTAGGTTTTTCCTTCACCTCTCCCCGTTTTACGGGGAGAGGACGAGAGCCGAACGTAGTGAAGGCGATCGGGTGAGGGGCCTGTCGAAACCGTGAGCGCGCCGCACTGACCGTTTGCCCCTCACCCTAACCCTCTCCCCGCAGGCGGGGAGAGGGG
>CAMLLA010000166.1 GCA_946480525.1 uncultured Asticcacaulis sp.
AACCGCTTACACTTTTCGCCATATCGCTCTAGGTAAAGAACACATCGTCCTTCGTTACCGTTGCTCCGCCGTCGATCAGGGCAAGATCAACTGCAAGTCCGGCCCCCGAGCCATCGGCGTCCCAATAGAGATGGCCAGTTGTGGCGTCCCAGACGAACTGGGCGGAACTGCCAACAGCTGCGCTTCCGGCGGTGAACTGCGCCGTGGTCAACCTGTGTCCGGCCGCGAACCCGTAGTCCGCGCCACTGAACACCAGCCGGTCAATGGTATGGAGGAAGTCCGTGATGTGGTCGCTGCCGTTGTCCGCCGCCGCGGCAAAGACAAAATCGTCCCGGCCGGTTCCACCGTTCAGACTGTCATTGCCCACTCCGCCGGCAAGAGTGTCGTTGCCGTGACCGCCCGACAGCACATTGGCATTGGCATTCCCGGTGATGCGGTTGCCAAGCCCGTTGCCCGTGCCGGACACGGCCGTCCCGGCCAGGGTAAGGTGCTCGACGTCGGCCCATAAGGCAAAGTCAATCGAGGCATAGACGCGGTCAGTCCCTTCATTTGCGTTTTCCAGCACGCGATCGCCGACATGATCGACATAGTAGGTATCGTTACCCGCACCGCCCGACATGCGATCGTTTTCGGTGCCGCCGTCAAGCAGGTCGTCACCATCGCCACCGCTCAGTGTATCCCAGCGCTGGCCGCCGAGCACAGTGTCATTACCGGCGCCGCCGTCCAGCACGTCGCTGTCCAGGCCGCCATCAAGGCTATCGTCGCCGTCACCGCCGTTAATTGTGTCGTGGCCTGTGCCGCCGGTGACAACATTGTTGCCGGCATTGCCAGTAATGGCGTTGTGGATGCCGTTGCCTGTCGCCGTCAGGTCGGCTGTCCCGCTCAGGACAAGCCCTTCGATATTGGCCACCATCGCCCAGCTGATCGACGATATGACCGTGTCGTTACCTTCACCGGCATTTTCGAGCACGCGGTCGCCAATGTGGTCGACGGAGTAAAGATCGTTGCCCTTGCCGCCCGTCATCCGGTCGTTGTCGAGCCCTCCGTCGAGTGTGTCATTGCCGTCACCGCCAGAAAGCGTATCCCAGCGTGAACCTCCCAGCAGCGAGTCGTCATGCATGCCGCCAGTCAGGGAATCCGACCCGTCGCCGCCGTCCAGGGTATGATCGCCCAGGTCGCCGGAAAGGGTGTCGTGGCCCGCCCCGCCAATCAGCGAGTGGTCGCCGCGCCCAGCCCACACGATGTCGTTGCCGTCGCCGCCGTCGACCGTTGCCGTGTAATAGGTTTCGACAGACAGGGTGTCGTTCCCCGCACCGCCATCGGCTTCGACGCCGATACCGCTGTCGGGCAGGGCCGCGTCACCAATGGCAAGGATGCTGTCATTGCCGTCCCCGCCTGTCAGGGTCGCGTCGTCGCCCCCCACCAGGGTATCATCGCCCGCGCCGCCATTCAGGCTGTTGCCGGTCGCCAGCGCGCCGCTGATCGAGTCATCGCCGTCGCCGCCAAAGGCTGAACTGCCGGTGATGTCGACGGAAATCACGTCATCGTCTGCGCCGCCGTCAATTAGGCCTGCCCCCGATATGCTGTCGTCGCCTGGCCCGCCATTCAGCACATTGTCCGGGTGCCAGCCCGAGATCGTATCGTTGCCGTCGCCGCCTTCCGCCCTGCCCGGTCCGAACGGCGTGTTCACCGCAATAACGTCGTTTCCGCCATCGCCGTAGGCAGTGCCCGATGCTTCCAGTGTCAGGACATCGTTTCCAGCGCCACCCGACATGTCGCTCTGGCTGCGTATGGAATCGTCACCATCGCCGCCGGACAGGGTCTGCGGCCCCGGGTCGTAGCCTATCGGGCTGAGATAGGTGATCGTATCGTTGCCGATACCGCCGTCCACGACATTGCCATGACCAAGGAACCAGATGTCGTCATCGCCGTCACCGCCCATGAGGGTGCCGACGCCTTCGATATGGTCATTACCGGCGCCACCGGACAGGCTGTCCGTTCCCCAGAAATCCATAATCGTGTCGTTGCCGTCGCCGCCTTCGACTGTGTCGCCGCCTTCGCCGCCGTCCAGGCTGTCGTCACCGCCATAGCCATAGACCGAATCGTTGGCCGCTCCGCCGGTCAGGGTGTCGGCTTCCTCGGTGCCTTCGATTATGTTGGATCCGATGGGCACGGTCTGGTCGTCAAAGACAAGCGCTTCGATGCCTGAAACCGTCGCTTCGTCGCCGTAGTAGCTGACTACGAATTCATCGAGGCCGGTTTGCGTGATGCCATAGTCCGTGCTGTCGCCGGAGAAGCGGACCGCATCCGTGCCTTCCCCTCCGAGAATGAAGGCTCCGTTGATGGACGTTCCATCAAACGTAACCGTGTCATCGCCGTCGCCGCCACTGACCGTAACCTGGCTCGCCGAAGCCCATGCCAGGATGATGAAGCTGCCGTTCCCCTCGTCCCCCATCACGCTGCCTTCGCTTGTGATCAGGGTATCATCGCCTGCGCCACCGGACAGATTCCCCGGACCGGTCAGGATATCGTTGCCGTCACCGCCCGATATATTGAGCGTCGTGGGCACAGCGCCGAAGACGGATTGATAGGATATGGTGTCGTCGCCCGCGCCGCCATCGACGGAAACCCTTTCGCCCCACATCCATATTTCGTCGTTGTCGTCGCCGCCCAGAAGCGTCGCGTCGTCACCGCCATAGATCGTATCGCTGCCTGCGCCACCCGAAACACTGTTCGTACCGGAATAGTCCGCCAGAGTATCGTTGCCCTCACCGCCGTCGAGCGTGTCATTGCCTTCGCCGCCGTCCAGGGTATCGTCACCGCCCAGGCCGTTGATGATCTCAGCCCCGGCGCCACCGGTCAGGCTATCCCCACCCTCGGTTCCCGTTATGATACCGGCCTCAACGAGCGCGACGGTCTGGTCGTCGAAGGCAAGATATTCAACGCCCGACAGGGTCAGGGTACTGCCGTTGTCAAATCCAATCGTAAAAGCATCGCTACCGGTTCGTTCGATGCCGACACTGCCACTGTCACCCGACAGCCGGACTGTGTCGTCACCCAGGCCAGCGACGACGGTGGACTCTTCGGCGGTATAGGAACCATTAAAGATGACCAGGTCGTCGTCCGCGCCGGCATCGATGAAATAGCCGTAACCGGAAAGGACCTCGATGACGTCATCGCCATCGCCGCCCGAAACCGTATAGCCATCCACCTGGATGCTGTCATTGCCCGCGCCTCCGGACATATCGCCATCGCCCGACAAAGTGTCGTCGCCATCCCCACCCAGCAGCGTCACGGTGACGAACGTATCTCTTCCGCGCTGATGGTGGATCAGGTCATTGCCCGCTCCGCCGTCAAGCACGCTGGCGACCAGATCGTGAGCATCGATCGTATCATTACCGTCGCCACCACCGGCATGGCCAGGACCGGGATTGTAATAGCCGTCCAGGCCGATGCTGTCGTCACCCGCCTCGCCCAGCAGGATATTGCTGCCTGCGTAGTCGTAGAGCTCATCGTTGCCGTCGCCGCCCAGGATGGTCGTGTCGCCAGTTCCGCCGACAAGCAGGTCATCGCCGCCCTTGCCGTCGATCCTGTCGTGGTCGTATCCCCCTATCAGGGTATCGTCGTCTTCGCTGCCTTCGTTGACGTAGAACAGGCTGCCGTCCAGTGCGATGGTGCGATCCGCGAAGACCAGGGTCTCCACGCCGGAAACGGGGATGACACGGTCGCGGAACTGGACCGCGTAGTCATCGCCGTCGTTCTGCATCGTGACTTCCGAACTGTCGATCCACAGGAACTGAAGCGTATCGTTGCCAAGTCCGCCGTAAACCGTCGCCGGCGCGGCGAACGGGTCGTTTTCCGGGACGTAAACAATGAGATCGTCATCATTGCCGGCATCGACCGCGGCAGGCGCCTGCGAGTCGATATAGATGAGGTCGCGGCCATCGCCGCCCTCGACAGTCCCATCGCCGGCATAGATGGTATCGTTCCCGCTATCACCGAGCAGCAGGCCGCGGCCGTCGATCCGGTCGTCCCCATCGCCGCCTTCGATGGTGCCTCCCAGGCCGTGATTGTCCAACCAGTCATTGCCGGAGCCGCCATTCAGGCTGGCGTCATAGACGACGCCACCGACAGTGATGAAATCATTGCCTTCGCCGCCCAGCAGGGTCACGCCCGTGACAGGCGTCAACAGGCTCTTGCCCTCAAGCTTGAGACGGTCGTTCCCGTCGCCGCCATCAAGCACGTCACCGCTTACGCTGCCCGTAATGCTGTCGTCCCCCTCCAGACCGAAATAGCTGTCGCCGATCGTGTCGCCATCGCTCGTCAGCGTGTCATTGCCGGTCGTTCCGTAGATGTCAGCCATGGGTCCCTCCTCGAATCCGCCGCGCCACTCCGGCGCGAATCCCTTGCGCCCTCAAGTATCGCTACGATTGTGGAGGATTTGTTAACCATACCGGGGAAAGCGGTAACATTTTGGTGGACAGCAGGCAGGCCAATGTCCTTGCCAAACAGTCTGCCGGATGCCACCGCTAGGCTTGGGGAGGATTAACCGTCATGCTGACCGAAAAACGCCTGGCCGCCGCATTCGCCATTCTGTTGGGCGCCTTCGTCTGCCGCGTCGTGATGCAGGCCGTGCAGGCCGTGGGTTCCGTCCCGTGGCTGCCTGCGTTCGAACGCTGGCAGTCAGGCCTCCTGCCCTACCCCGTCCTTTTGCTCTCCCAGGTCGCGATCATCGCCGGAAGCCTGTCGTTTCTTGCCAAGGCTGGCAAGGGCACGCTGACCCGCCGGCGGAAGTTCGGCCAGGTTCTTGCCTGTCTTGGCGGGCTTTATCTTGCCTTCGACATCTTCCGCCTCGTCCTCGGCGCCACCCTCCTCAGCGGGCACAGGTTCTTCGACAATCCCATCCCGGCCAGCTTTCACGTCGTACTGGCCCTGATGGTGCTGATCTGGGCCGGCTTTCATCTCAAACGCCAGGCCTGAAGGTTCAAGCCCAAGGCCCGGCGCGTCCGTCGGAAAATCGGCAAGCGCCAGAACACCGTGCCGATCGAACGTCAGGGACGGCGTAAAGGCGTCGCGCCGCAGCAGATGGCGGCCGTAGCCGGCTTCGAAGCCAAAAATCGGCGCGGCCTCGAGCGCCAATACCAGGCTGGCCCGCGCCAGGCAGCTGGTTTCTCCCACCTGGGCTCCGATGATCCGGCCCAGGCCCCTGGCGCGCAGCCGGCGCGTCAGATCCAGCGTACGCAGCAAACCACCCATCTTAGAGATCCGGAGGTTGACAACGAACGCACCCGGATGCGGATCCAGCGCCAGAAAGGTTTCAAGGTCGTGTCGGTTGATCAGGCTTTCATCGAGGATGATGCTCAGCCCCGTTTCTTTTTGAATACGGATCATGGCAGCGAAGTCGCGCGCCTTGACCGGCTCCTCGACCGCCCAGACCCTGTCCGTCAGCGGCATCAGACCCGCGACGGCGGACTCCGCGTCCGGCCACAGATTGTTGCCGTCCAGCCGGACCGATGCGAAGCGCGACAACAGCTTCACACGTCTGAGATTACGCGCGGCATCCCCGGATAATTTGAGTTTGACCGCCGTCATGCCGGCGGTCCAGAAGCGCCAGGCCTGCAAATGAAAGGTCAATGGATTGTCGCTGCCGGACACCGCCGTGACCGCCTGCGGCCGGCTCAGCCCCTTCAGCCCCAGGAAGGCCTCGACCGACACGCCGTCCCGCCGCGCCAGATAGTCCAGCATGGCCAGTTCAAACGCGCAGAAGGCGCTGGGGTTGCGATCGATTTCGGCTTCGTGGGTTTCGACCAGGCCACGCAGGTCGTCAAGGGTACGCACCCGTCGGCTCCACGGCCCGATGCGGTCCTTAAGCCAGGCCACGGCGCTTTCCACCGTCTCACCGGTCACATAGTCGCGCGGGCAGCCTTCGCCGTAACCGCACCGCCCGTCGCCATCACGCACCCGAACGATAACCGCTGCCGACGTTTTGCGCACCGCACTGGCGTGAGCGAAGGCCGCCCGGAAGGGAATTTCAACCGGGATAAGGTCTGCGTCCATGTCAGGCCTCGACAAACGGAGCGAAGTCGAACGGACATTCGCGGCGGTACTGTAGCGTAAGAACCTTAAACTGCGCTTCTCGTTGACCACGCGCAATATGGAAATCACGGTAATTGTGCGCTGCGGCGATATTAAGACGATAAACGCTCAGGGGCTTCAGCCGGCCGGTTTCGCGCTTGGCGGCGTATTCGATATTCAGGTCGCGGAGAATGTGGTCGAGACGACGGCCGAGTTCGACTGTGCTTGCGGGCGGGCCGCTTTCATCCGGGTGTATATGGATGTAGGCCGAATATTGCGCGGACTCCTCATCGGCGAGCACGACGTAGAAGCGGATTTCGCCGGCGAGGTCCGCGCCTAATCGCGACATGGCTTCGTTGACCTGCTGCTCGCTCAGCTTTTCTCCGGTGATGCTGGTAAAGCCCCTGCCCTTCTGCTTGAAGCTCAGCGAATGGGTGCGGCCGATCATGGGCCCGGCGCGCAGGATATCGTTCATGACGTAGCGATAGAGGCCGTTCAGCGTGGTGACGATCACCTGATAGTCCCGGCCTTCGACAAGTTCGTCAACGCGCAGGGTATCACGTCGCCCTTCGTCCCAGTCGTCCGCCGGGATGAATTCAAAGAAGACATCCTCCAGCAGAGGCGCTGCCAGGTTGCGGTCGGCGTCCAATACCGCCGTTCCGCGCAGTTCACTGGCGACATAGCCGGCTTCGATAAGCCGCGTATCGGCATGGATGGCGCGACGCACGGCCTGGGCCGCGATGGTGCAACTGCCGCCGGTCCAGGTGACAACGGCCTTCAGGTTCGGCCACAGGTCGTGGATCGTCGTCCGGTCGATGGCCGACAGGCGATCGAGATGCGCGGCACGCTCGGGATCGGCGGAAATGGCCGCCTTGACCGCGCGAAACGTATCCGATGGCAAGAGCTCTATGCCGTCGATATGACCGCGCCGGACGTCTTCGATCAAGCGGAGCCAGTTTTGCTGAAAATAATCGCGCAGGCGAAGGAAGGTCGACGGATTGGCGGTGGAGACTGCCGTCAGGTCCTCGTGCTTGAGCGCCAGATGGGCGACAATGGCGTATTTCAGACCGGCGTCCTCGATCGAGAAGACCTCGGCGGGGACGACGTATTTGCGACGGATAGGCTTTGGCAGGGTCTCATAAATCAGGCCGGTAACCGAGCCGATGGGCGTGCCGTCGTCGAGGACATCCTCACGCGTGGCGCCGCTGAGAAGCAGAATTTTGCCGGAATAGAGGTCGCAACTGCGCAGGAAGGCATAGGCCATGGCGGCCTGGACCTGGGTAACGCGCTTGAGCGCGGCCGGCGTAACGGGGATCAGTTTGGGCGCCGACAATGTGCCGCTGGTCCGGGCGTACATCAGCGGCTTTTCGCTGACTATGGCGTGCTCTCCCGCGATCTGGCGGTCGATATAGGGACGCAGGTCCTCATAGGTCGCCAACGGCACGCGCGCACGGAAGTCGTCGACGGTGCGGATGCCGGCAAACCCGTGATCGGCCGCAAAGGCGGTATTGCGGTTGGTCTCCAATATCCGTTTCAACGCGTGCACCTGCGCCGCTTCCGGTGATTGCGTCGCCCTCAGCAAGGCCCGGTATGCCCTGCCACCGCGAAAAGACAGGCCGATCCTGAACAGGGCGTCCGATATCCAGTCCATCAGGGTTTACGCCTCAGCGGCGCCCACAGCTGTGCCCAGAAACCCTGCGGATAGGCGTAGCCGAGGCCCAATCGTCCTACAGCCTGATCCTTGGGTCGGTGGTAGGTGCCGAAGATCAGGTCCCAGACGATGAAGGTGTGGGCGAAATTGTGCGCCGACTCCTTCCAGTCCTCGTCGTGGTGCCAGCGATGCACCTCCGGACCGCTGAGGACATAGTTGAAGACACCGAGGCGCAGGTCGATATTGGCATGCTGCAACAGGCCGCTGGTCGCATAGACGACGAAATAGAGCGCCAGGACGTCGGGGCCGATACCGAGCACCAGAAAAAGTAGCGTGTCGAGGACGTATTGCAGCGCCTTGTCGCCCGGATGGAAGCGAAAGACGTTGATAGCGTACAGTTTTGAAGGTGCATGATGGACCTCGTGCAGCCGCCACAGCCACGGCACGGTGTGCGACCAGCGATGCAGCCAATAGCGCAGGAAATCGCCGATCCCGATTTTCAGCAGGATTTGCGCCCATATCGGCCAGGCCTGCGGCCAGAGATCGAAACTGAGGCCCGCCTTTTGCACGATATTCAGCAGGGCATAAGCGCTGAGCCAGCCCAGGCCCAAAGGCAGGAGGACCTGCACAAAGATCATGAAAATCAGGTCGGTTATGGTGTCGCGCGCCTCGGGCTTCCAATCCGAACGATGAGGGATCAGCCATTCGAACAGGCTGATCAGAAGGAAAGCCGCGATCACGGCGGCATAGGGCGCCACACCCAAGGGGACACCGGCGGCCCGCAAGGCGTAGTATGTCGCGATTCCCACGGCCAGGCAGACGGGATAGGCGATAATTTTCAACAGATATATCAGCGATCCCCGGCGCACGCATCCCCCGCAGTCACTTGAGCATATCGTGCTTGCCGGTTTCGATCATCTGTTGTTT
>CAMLLA010000167.1 GCA_946480525.1 uncultured Asticcacaulis sp.
TCATGCCGGGCAAGGTCAATCCGACCCAGTGCGAGGCCCTGACGCAGGTCTGCGTGCAGATCTTCGGCAACCATGCCGCCCTGACCTTTGCCGGTTCGCAAGGCCACTTCGAGCTGAACGTCTTCAATCCGGTCATGGCCTATAACTTCCTGCAAAGCGTGCGCCTGATGGCTGACGCGGCGATCTCGTTCACCGATAACTGCGTCGTCGGTATCGAACCGCGCCTCGACAACATCAAGCGCGGCCTGGAAAATTCACTGATGCTGGTGACGGCGCTCAATGGCCGTCTTGGCTACGACATCTGCGCCAAGATCGCCAAGACGGCCCACAAGAACGGCACGACCCTGCGCGATGAAGCCGTCGGCGGCGGCTATCTGACGAACGAAGAGTTCGACCAGTTTGTCCGTCCGGAAAACATGGTCAAGCCAGGCTAAGACCTTGGGCTTCGATGCCGGTGTTTTTGCAGAGCGGGGAGCGCTTCTGTTTCCCGCCGTGCTGGATGCCGCGCAAATCTGCGCGCTGGCCGGCGAACTCGATGCTACTTTGATCGGTGGCCGGCCAGGCAAGCGTCTGACGGGCGGAGACTGGGTTGGCGTACTCAACGACAGGCCCGGCCGTATCGCCTCGATGCTGCTTGGTGAAGCCGCGCGTCCCGTCCGTGTTGTGCCGTTCGATAAGACTGCCGAAACCAACTGGAGCGTCGCCTGGCATCAGGACCGCACCATCGCTGTGAGTGAACGCAAGGACATCGACGGCTTCGGTCCTTGGTCGGTCAAGGACGGCATTATCCATGTCGAACCGCCTGTAGAGATCCTTGAGGGAATGGTAACCTTGCGTCTTCACCTCGATGATTGCTGCGGCGACAACGGCGCGTTGAAGGTTGCCCTTGGCAGTCATCGGCTGGGCGTGGTTCCGGCTCATCGCGCGGCAGGTCTGGCGGACGCCCTGCCTGTCCAGGTTTGTACCGCCCGGGCCGGCGACATCTGGGCCTGCTCTACCCTTATCCTGCACGCCTCCGAACCTTCGTCCCGGCCCAGCCGGCGGCGCGTGCTGCAAATCGACTATGCGGCTGTCGAATTGCCATTTGGCTTGAAATGGCGCGGTTTGGACGACTGACCGCTTGGCAGACAAGATAAATGGCGCAGAGGGGGATCTCTGCGCCCTTATTCATGTGCCGGCATGATCTGGATCAGATCGTACCGATGGTGACCAGGGCGGCGACCATCATCAGGGTCATGGCGAACAGGCCGGCGGCGGAAGCGATATTGAGTGTCATGTGTAGTCTCCTTGGTTTGCGTTGATGGAGACGTTATGCGCTTCGGGCGTGTATAGTTCAAATTAATACCAAGTCATGAACTCGATTTAATATAATGATTTCAATGTGTTAATATTGCAAATTTGTAATGTTCGCAAGTGCAGCAAAAAGCCGTAGCGTTTACAGCAGGTTGTGGGGCGCGAACAAAAACGGCGGCCCATAAGAGCCGCCGTTGTATGCCGATGTCACGTTGGATCAGTTGCCGATATGCATTTCACCAGAGCCGATCATGCGCGATTGCACCGGACCGGTGGCCTTGACGATACTGACGTCACCCGAGCCGTTATTGTCGATATTCACCGAGCCGGCGACGCCGCCAAAGCTGACATCGCCTGAGCCGGAACCCCGGATGACGAAGTTGCTGGCCTGCCCGTCTTCGATATTCACGTCTCCGGAGCCCGACATGTTCAGGGATGCGGCTCCCAGCAAGCGGCCGATGTTCACATCGCTGGCGCCGTTGTTGACCAGGCTGAAATTGCCCCCGATGTGCTGTACGCTCAGGTCGCCAGAGCCATTCAGGCCCGCGTTGAGCGAGCGTACGGTGCCGAGTGACACGTCTCCGGAACCCTGGTTCTTGATGTCTACATTGGCCGCGTTCTGAGCCGAGACATTGCCGGAGCCGCTGACGGTCAGCTTCAGCGACCGAACGGTATCGACGGCGATCGTGCCGGATCCGAGATTGTCGATGATGGCGTCACCCGCCTGGGTAACGCGAATATTGCCTGAGCCGGCGTCTATGATGTTGAGCGGGCCGGACACCGGAGCGATCTTCCAGTTGCCGCTGCCATTCAGGATGAAATCGAGGCTCTTGGCCGGACCGACCTGACCGAAGATATAGGCGCTATCCTTGACCACGGCGTTCTGCGGGACGCGAACGAAGACCAGTGGCAGCTCATTGACGTCGACCTGACCGATGCCGGAAATGAACACCGAGCCGCGCATCGGGTTCGCACTGTCATCGAGATTGATGCGCAGGTTGAAATTCATGCCGCGCGATTTTGAAAGATGACCGTTCAGCACGGTCGTCTGACCGCGCTTGGAGACCATGAGGGTCGGCACCTTGACCTTGCCGTAGCGGACCCGGATATCGACGTCGCTGCGCTCTTCCGGTGTGACGACGACGCGGGCCACCATGTCCTTGAACTCGACCTGCGGGCCGTCCGACAGGAGGCGCATCTGGGCCGCAGCACCGGTAGCCAGAGTCAATGCCAGGACGCTGACCAGTCCTGCGGCGCCAACAGGCCCAGTTCGAAGTGCGGATTTTACGCGATTACGCATTGTACTCTCCAATCGCCGTCCGCAATGTCTGGAATCCGGACGGCTGTTGCTTTTAAGAATGCGGCTCGGGAGGGCTGAAATCAAATTAAAATCGAGTCATGAAGCAATTGTAAGGGTTTCCGTTACGTAATGTCATGAGAGGCCTCTTACCGCTTGTCGACAATCGTCTTGCCAACCGGCGCCAGGGCCAGTTGCGCCAGCTGGATATCCTTGAGCGCAAAAGGGATGCCGATAATGGTTATCGCCTCGCCAATCGCGATGATCACGTGCGTAAGGGCAATCCACCAGCCGGCGAAGATGAACCAGACGATGTTGAGCACCATGCCGAGGCAACCGGTACCGAGATCGCCTTCGCCATTATAGACCTCACGGCTGACGATCTCCCGGCCGAATGGCCAGAAGACGAAACCGGCGATGCGCCATGCGGAAAATGCCCATGGCAGGCCGACAATGGTAACGGCGAGAATGGCCCCGCCCAGAAGCCAGGCGCAGCCAGCAACGAAGCCGCCGAAAACAAGCCAAAGGATATTGAGCACCAACGCCATGGGATACCTCCGAAAGGGAACCGGTCCGGTTCCGATACGCAAATTATAGGGCTCTGCGGCGCGAGGGCATGTTAAATTTCATTTATTTGTATAGGCGACGATAAAGGTATTATTGCCAAATATCATAGCATATTTCCAGTGCTATTTATACTATGCATAAGTGGTGTTCACTTCCGCAAAGTATTTTTATTATTTGTCGAAGTAGATTTTTGCGAGCAAAATTGTCTCTAATGCGAATTTAAATACTTTAACTGATCGGGTCTTGGGTATACAGTGTGCGGCGCGTTGGTACCGTAAAGGTTAACGGATCGGGGCAGTCCCATAAATGGGAGATTGCAGAGAGTTTTTTTAAATGACAGAGATAATCAATCTCAATAAGGCGCGAAAAGCCAAACGAAAACAAAAGCAAGCCGAGACAGCGGAGAAGAACCGTGTTATCTATGGTTTGCCGGGAAAAACGCGAAAAGTGGAACGGGACGCGCAAAAACGTCTCCAGGCCCAGTGGGAAGGAAAGCGTTTAAATCCCGTCAGTCCAATAAATGGGGTTGACGAAGAACAATAAAAGTTCCCAAATCGACGCCACTCGTACGGTCGTGGTTAAATGGTACCAGGAATACCATGAAATCCTGGCGGTGGGAGTAAAGCAGGGGATGCAACCAACATCTTGCCTGAGGGGGAGCAAAGGTCATGAATCCGGGAGAAAGTCATGCCTGGCCTAAAAAAGAGATCTGTAAACCTGGCCGGACACGCCACATCCGTAGCCTTGGAACCAGAATTCTGGGCGGTCCTTGAGACCATGTCGAAGGAACGGCGAATCAGTCTGGCCGCACTTATTGCGGAACTCGACTCGCGACGGGGCGAAAGCCTTTTGGCGTCGTTTTGCCGGCTGTCGGCGCTGGCACACGTCCAGAATATCGGACCAGCCAGACGCAAGCGCGCGTAGATCCACCGTTCTCGCGCATCAATAGCCACGACGGCCGGAAGCCTGCTTCCGGCCGTTTGTGCGCGACTCCCTGATTTTCGCGCCATATGCACAAATGCGCGATCCACGTCACAAAGCCATTGGTGCGGAACATAAGGCGTACTAAATTGCGCCGATGGAATCGGTAACAACCAAGATCAGTGAATTGGCAAGCCCGCGCGGCGCGCCCAGTGCGGCCATGTTCGACGGCCTCAACCCTGAACAGCTCGATGCCGTGCGCAGCACCGAAGGACCGGTGCTGGTGCTGGCCGGCGCGGGTACAGGCAAGACGCGCGTCCTGACGACGCGGATTGCGCATATCCTCCAGTCGGGGCTGGCGCGGCCGTGGGAAATCCTGTGCGTCACCTTCACCAATAAAGCCGCGCGCGAAATGCGGGAACGGACCGAACGGCTGGTCGGGCCGGCGGCGGAAGGCCTGCGTAATCTCGGTACCTTTCACTCGATCGCGGCGCAGATCCTGCGCGCCAATGCCGAACTGGTCGGCATGAAGTCGAGCTTCACGATCCTGGACGACGACGACCAGGTGCGGCTGCTCAAGCAGATATTTGAGTCCGAGGGAATCGACCAGAAGCGCTGGACGCCCAAGTCGTTCGCCTGGCACCTGGATCAGTGGAAGAACAAGGGCCTGTCGCCGGACAAGGTCAAGGGCGATGGCACGGAGTTCGCCAATGGCAAGGGCCAGAAGCTCTACGCCATGTATCAGGAACGCCTGCGCATACTGAATGCCTGCGATTTCGGTGACCTGCTGCTGCATAACCTCAAGCTGCTGACCGAAAACCCGGACATCCTGGAACGCTACCATGCACGTTTCAAATACGTGCTGGTCGACGAGTATCAAGACACCAACGTTGCCCAGTATCTGTGGCTGCGCCTGCTGACCAATGCTGCGCGCAACCTGTGCTGCGTCGGTGACGACGACCAGTCGATCTATGGCTGGCGCGGCGCCGAGGTCGACAACATCCTCAAGTTCGAACGCGATTTCCCGGGCGCCAAGGTCATCCGGCTGGAGCGCAACTACCGTTCGACCCGGCATATCCTTGGCGCCGCCTCGGGTCTGATCAAGGCCAACAGCGCGCGCCTGGGCAAGACGCTGTTCACCGATCAGACGGGCGGCGACAAGGTCCGCGTCCAGGGCATCTGGGATGGCGCGGCCGAAGCGCAATTCGTTGCCGAGGACGTCGAGCGGCAGAAGAAGTCGGGCCGGACCTATTCCGACATGGCGATCCTGGTGCGCGCGTCGTTCCAGATGCGCGCCTTCGAAGAGCGCTTCGTCATGTTGCAGATCCCCTACGTGGTCGTCGGTGGGCCGCGTTTCTTCGAACGCGCTGAAATCCGCGACGCCATTGCCTATCTGCGCCTGATCCAGTCGCAGGACGACGACCTGGCGTTTGAACGCATCATCAATGTTCCCAAGCGCGGCATCGGCGACGCCACCGTGCAGAAGCTGTTGCAGCAGGCGCGGCTGTCTGGCCACAGTGTCATGACGGCGGTGCGCGACCTGGTCGAGACTGACGAACTGCCGGCGCGCACGCGCACACCGTTGATCGCATTCCTGCGCGACTATGACCGTTGGGTCGGCCTGTCGAAGTCGATGAAGGCCGAAACCGTGCTCGACACGCTGCTGACAGACAGCGGCTACTATGACATGCAGCGCGCCGACAAGACGTCCGGCCAGACGCGTCTCGACAACCTGAAGGAACTGGGCGACTCGATGGCGGCCTTCGACAATCTCGAAGCCTTCCTCGAGCACGTCGCCCTGGTCATGGACCTGGAGCGCGACAGCGGCCAGAACAGCGTCAAGCTGATGACCCTGCATGCCGCCAAGGGTCTGGAATTCCCCGTCGTCTACCTTCCGGGCTGGGAAGAGGGCATCTTTCCATCACAGCGGTCCATGGACGAGGGCGGCTTGAAGTCGTTGGAAGAAGAGCGGCGCCTGGCCTATGTCGGCCTGACGCGCGCACGCGAAGAGGCAAAGGTCAGTTTTGTCGCCAACCGCCAGGTCTATGGCCGCTGGACCAACCAGATTCCGTCACGCTTTGTCGATGAACTGCCGATCGACCACGTCGAAGCGTCGTCGCAGACCGGTTACGGCAACCAGGGCTGGACGTCGCAGCAATCGCGCTGGGACCGCGCGGGCTATGAGCCAAATTATACCAAGCGCGAGACACCATCGGCCGGTCCGGCGCACAGCAATCTCAGCGGTGTCGACATGTCGCGTCTGGCGCCCAAACCGACGCCGCACCGCCAGCCGGCCGCCGCCAAGCCGCAAAGCAAGAACATCGTCATCGGCGAGCGCGTCTTCCACATCAAGTTCGGCTATGGGCTGGTGGTCGAGGCCGACGGCAACAAGCTGGTCGTCGATTTCGAAACGGGCGGCGAGAAAAAGGTGATCGACAGCTTCGTCGATCGGGCGTGATGGACACGGAGTGGATCACTCACGGTAAGGTCCGCGCGCGTGAGACGTCGGACGGGATCGAGATCGTCATCGATGGCCTGACGACGCAGGGGCGTTATTACAAGCCGCTGGTCTATGAGTTCTTCCGCAAGCAATGGAAGGGCAGCCGCGCCGCGTGGGGCGATCATGCCGTCGATATCCGCATGGAACATATCGGCGATCCGCCGTGGATGGATCTCGACAACCTGGCCAAGGCCTTGCTTGACGCGATCAAGGGTTTTGTCTTCCACGACGACAGCCAGGTGGCGCGCCTGCTGGTCGAACGGTTTCCGGGCGAGCGCGAGCAGATTTCGATCAAGGTATATGCGTTGAAGCGCTGATAATTTTTCGGGGATTTGGGAAGAAGTTTTGTGGGGTCACGGACCCCACACCCCGGACGTTATCAGCATCTCACGCAACGTCCTGCCGTTATCGATCGCATTGCCGTGGTAGTCGTTGTTGAAATAGACCCACACGCGCCTGGCGCCGCTGTCTTCGATCCGCTTCGCCCAGTCGGCCAGTTCCGCATCGGAATAGCGATAATCGTACCATTTGTCCGTGCCGTGGAACCGGACGTAGATTTCGTCGGCCGTCCGGATCAGGTCGTCAGGCAGTTTCGGTCCGCTGGTCGCGCAGAACATGATGCCGGCATCGCGCAGGGCGGCATAGACCTCGGCATTCCACCAGCTGGCGTGACGGAATTCGACGACATTGCGCCGTCCCGGCTGGAGCTGTGACACGATCGACCGCAATAGCGCCGGATCATACCTTACGCTCGGCGGCAACTGGAACAGCAGGCAGCCCATATGCTCACCCAGCAGATCGGCGACATAACCGAAATCCTGGACCAGTCCGGCCGTGTCGTCGAAACGCCGGATGTGGGTGATCAGCTCATTGGCCTTGACCGTAAAAACGAACGGCGTGTCCGGCAGGCCCTTCATCCACGCCTTCACGCCGGCAACCGTCGGCCAGGAGTAAAAGGACGCGTTGATCTCAACTGTATCGAAAGTCTCGGCATAGTGCGGGAACCATTGGCTGGTCGGCATCTGGCTGGGATAGAACAGGCCCTTCCAGTCCCAATAGAACCAGCCCGAACAGCCGATGTTCAGCCGCGGCAGTTCAACGGACGCCGGCGCAACAGGATGCTTCAGCCGGTACTTGTGCATCTTTTCTGCACGCATCGGGTTGGCGGCGCGCTGTTTTGCCCGGCGTTCGGCGCGTTTGCTGAGCGGTTTCTCCGGAGCGGCGACAATGTCTGGACTGCTGTCTGGCATAGCCCCAGACTGCGGGAGAGAAAATCAATTCTCAATCTGTGTATCGCTGTCCGAGATAGGCTACCAGAGAGCCGGTGCACTCCACAGGCCGATAACGACGACAAACAGCAGCCAATACAGAAGCAGCGCGCCGTGCAGGTATTTGCGCCATAGCGGCCAGTCGTCTCCGTAACGGCCTTCGGCGTAGACGAACGGGAAGGTGGCGGCCTGGAAAAGCGTCCCGATTGTTGCCAGCCCGGCAACCCACGACGCGACCTTGACCGGGGCGGCCGGCCAGTCGCTGAACAGCGAGGTGGCGTCATCGGACAGGCTCTCAAGCCATTGCCGGAAGACGAAGATGGACAGCAGCCAAAGGGCGGCCAGGCCCAGAGAGATGATGGTGGCCCGTGCCTGCCATTCCGTCGGCCGCTCGTTGCGGCCGTGACGGATCAGCAGGGAAGCAAAGACCGCAAGGCAGGTCAGCACCATGATGATGGTCAGGGCGCGCACGACCTCCGGACTGTGGAGCGGGCCCACCCGCTCATAACGGCTCATATTGGTCGCCGTCTCGAACGCGTTGACGTGCTTGCCTTGCGCATCGAACAGGAAGTGCAGGCCGCCGGTCTGTGATGCGGGGCCGGCATCTTCGCTCTCCTGCGGATTGAAGAAGCCGCGCGCGGTGGACGGCACGAAGGCCGACAGGCCGTTGCGCGTCGTGAGAATGAGGCGGCCGTCGGCGTCGACATCGACCTCGACCGTGTTGATCAGCCGCGTAATGGCGCCTTCCAGACCGCCATAGGCGCGGCGGGTCGTTGGGTAGCGTGCGAGCACGGCTTCGTCACAGG
>CAMLLA010000168.1 GCA_946480525.1 uncultured Asticcacaulis sp.
ACATTCGGCCGGGCGAATTCGTTGGTCTGGTTGGCCCGTCGGGTTCGGGGAAGTCGTCGCTGCTGCATGCGGTCGGCCTGCTGGAAGCCGCACCCAATGCCCGCCTCACCATTGACGGCCAGGATTTCCATACCGCCAGCGAAGAGCAGCGCACGCGCGCCCGGCTGGAAAAGATCGGCTTCGTCTATCAGTTCCATCACTTGCTGCCGGAATATACCGCTTTGGGGAATGTGGCTCTGCCGCAACGTATCCTTGGACGTAGCGCGAACGAAGCCGAGGCGAGGGCGCGCGACCTTCTGACGGCGCTGGGGCTGGGCGAGCGGCTGGAACACCAGCCGGCGCAATTGTCGGGCGGTGAACAGCAGCGCGTCGCGATTGCCCGTGCTCTCGCCAATAATCCCCGCCTTCTGCTTGCTGATGAGCCGACGGGGAATCTCGATCCGGATACCTCGAAACAGGTGTTTGATGCCCTCAAGGCGATTGTAAAGGCGCAGGGCGTGGGCGCGCTGATTGCCACGCACAATCTTGAACTGGCACGTCACATGGATCGCGTGGTGCGCCTTGAGAACGGGATGCTTGTACCGTTTGAGCCGGAACGCGTCTCATAAATATCTGTAATTAAATAGTTTTCACATTTTGTTCCCCATAGTTCACAAAAAGCGTTTGCCGTGAGAACAAAACCGGAATATAGAACAAAACAAGAATGATCCAGGCGGCGGCCCGAACGGCCGCGCGATGTTCCGGAAATAGGAGTGGAAAAAATGGTTGGCGCTTTGCATCACGTCTTGTCTTTCGCTTCGGTAGCAGCTTTTGTCGCCGTCATGTGCCAGGTTCTGTCCATGGCGGCATGAGTCGTTGATGCCTGAATGAGGAGGCTGTTGTGAGCGAAGGCTTTGTCCATCTAAGGGTCCGCTCAGCCTACTCGGTGCTTGAAGGCGCCATAAAGGCCTACGACCTGGGCAAGCTGGCGCTGAAGAATGAAATGCCGGCTGTGGCGGTCACGGATCGCTGTAATCTCTTCGGCGCTCTTGAATTTTCGCAGGCCTGCAAGGATGCGGGTATCCAGCCCATCATCGGAGCTGCCATTCCGGTCAAGGGTATCGGCGGCACGCCGAAGGAAAACTGGGCGCGCATACCGACACTTCCACTTTATGCCCAGAACGAGCAGGGCTATCTCAATCTCACGAAACTGTCGTCGAAAGCCTATGTCGAAAACGACGGCATCCAGGAGCCGCACGTTACCTGGGCGGATATCGTCGAGAATAGCGAAGGCCTGCTGCTGCTGTCCGGCGGGTTTGATGGTCCGGTGGATGTCGCCTTTCGGCAGAACAAGCCGGAAGACGCCAAGACTGCGCTCAAGGCGATGCTCGACGTCTTCGGTGACCGTTTTTATATTGAGCTTCAGCGTCATGATGGCGGCCCGCACGGCGGCATAAAAGGGGGGGCTGCGGAAATTGGCCTCGTCGAATTTGCCTATGAGAACGATGTCGGATTGGTGGCCACCAACGACGCATATTTTCCGTCACCGGATCTGTTCCGCGCCCACGAAGCGCTGCTCTGTATTTCCGACAGCACCTTCATGGGCGTCGATGACCGGCGCAAGGTGACCAAGGACCACTGGTTCAAGCCGTCCAAGGCGATGCGTGAACTGTTCGCCGACCTGCCCGAGGCTTGCGACAACACGCTGGAATTTGCCCGCCGTTGCGCCTTTATGGTCAGCAAGCGCGATCCCATCCTGCCGCGCTTCGACACCGGCGATGGCCGTGACGAGGCCGAGGAACTGGCTTTCCAGGCGCGCGAAGGGCTGAAGGAACGCCTGAAGCAGGTCAAGCTGGCCGTGCCCGAAGAGGATTACTGGGCGCGCCTTGAGCGCGAAATCGGCGTCATCCAGAAGATGGGCTTTCCCGGCTACTTCCTGATCGTTTCGGACTTTATAAAGTGGGGTAAGTCCCATGGCGTGCCGGTCGGACCGGGCCGGGGTTCGGGCGCGGGCTCTCTGGTTGCCTGGGCGCTATTGATTACCGACCTGGATCCGCTGCGCTTCGGCCTGCTGTTCGAACGCTTCCTGAATCCGGAACGGGTATCCATGCCCGACTTCGATATCGACTTCTGCCAGGAACGCCGTGAAGAGGTGATCTCGTACGTCCAGGAGAAGTACGGCCGGGATCGTGTGGCCCAGATCATTACCTTTGGTACGCTTCAGGCGCGCGCCGTTCTGCGCGATACCGGCCGCGTCATGCAGCTTCCGCTTGGTCAGGTCGACCGGCTCTGTAAAATGGTGCCGAACAACCCGGCCAACCCGACCACACTGGCCCAGGCCATCGAGATCGAACCGCGCCTGAAACAGGCGCGTGACGACGAAGAGGCGGTCAAGAACCTGCTCGACACGGCGCTTCGTCTCGAAGGCTTGTACCGCAACGCATCGACCCACGCGGCAGGCATCGTCATCGGCGACCGGCCCCTGATCGAGCTGGTGCCCCTTTATCGCGATCCGCGCTCGGATATCCCCGCCACTCAGTTCAATATGAAGTGGGTGGAAAGCGCCGGCCTGGTCAAGTTCGACTTCCTGGGGCTAAAGACCCTGACGGTGCTTGATCGTGCGCAGAAATACCTGCGCAAGCGTGGCATCGACATCAACTATTCGACCTTGCCGCTCGACGATGCGCCGACCTATGAGCTTCTTGCCTCGGGCCAGTCTATCGGTGTGTTCCAGCTTGAAAGCCAGGGCATGCGCGACACTCTGCGCAAGATGCGCTGTGGGTCGCTGGAAGAAATCACCGCCCTGATCTCGCTCTATCGTCCGGGGCCGATGGACAATATCGACACCTATGTCGACCGGAAGTTCGGCCGGCTTGAGATCGACATGCTGCATCCTTCGCTTGAGCCGGTGCTGAAAGAAACCTACGGCGTTATCATCTATCAGGAACAGGTGATGCAGATTGCCCAGGTCCTGTCGGGATACAGCCTCGGCGAAGCCGACCTGCTGCGCCGGGCCATGGGCAAGAAGAAGAAAGAGGAAATGGACCTGCAAAAGGCCCGTTTCATCTCCGGCGCCGCGGAGAAGGGCGTGCCGGAAAAGCAGTCGGACAGCATTTTCGAACTGGTGAACAAGTTCGCCGGCTACGGCTTCAACAAGTCGCACGCCGCCGCCTACGCCTTCATTTCGTACCAGACGGGTTATCTGAAGGCCAATCACCCGGTCGAGTTCTTCGCGGCCACCATGAGCCTAGATATCGCCAATACCGACAAGCTTGCGGTCTTCTATCAGGATGCCCGTCGCTTCGGCATTACGATCAAGGCGCCCGATATCAACACCTCCATGGCCGATTTCGACGTCGAAAACGGCGAAATCCTCTATGCGCTGGGCGCCATCCGCAATGTCGGCTTCGAAGCCATGCAGAGCGTGGTCGAAACGCGCGAACGGGATGGCAAGTTCACCGACATCTTCGACTTCCTGGAACGGATCGATCCCAAGGCGGTCAACAAGCGCGCCATCGAAAACCTGGCCAAGGCCGGCGCCTTCGACTCGATCCACCCGAACCGGTCGCAAATCCTGCAATGCGCCGACATCTTCATGGCCTATGCCCAGAGCATGGCGGCCGAGCGCGCAGCGTCGCAGGTCAGCCTGTTCGGTTCCAGCCAGGCGTCTCGCCCGCGCGTGCCCAATGTCAATCCGTCGTCCGGCCCTGCGCGCCTCGACGAAGAACTGTCGGCGATCGGCTTCTATCTGTCGGGGCACCCGTTGCAGGACATGGTCAATGTCTTCAAGCGCAAGAAGGTCACGCTGTACGCCGAAGCCCTGTCACTGGCTCAGGAGGGCCAGGAAGCCTTCCGCATGGCCGGTGTCATCCGCCGGCGTCAGGAACGCGCTGCGGCCGGCTCAGGTGAGAAATTTGCCTTCGTCACCCTGTCTGATCCGACCGGCGAATATGAAGTGCTGTTCCCGCCGGAATCGCTGCGCAAGAACCGCGACAATCTCGAACCAGGCACGTCCATCGTGCTCAGAGTCCGCTCCAAGGGGCGCGATGGCGAGGTGCGCTTCTTTGGCGACGACGCCACGCCCTTGGCGGCGACGCTCAGCACCAATGATATGGGCCTGCGCGTCCATGTCTCGGCGCAGGTCATCGACCTGGCTTTGCTCAGGACCTATCTTGAAGAGGCCAAGGGCAAGACCGGCGGCGAAATCACGCTGCTCAGCGATCTGAGCGGGCAGGGCGAGATCGAGGTCAAGCTGCCCCAGCGCTATAGTCTCGATGCGACCCTGCGCGGACGCCTCAAGGCGATGCCGGGCGTGAGCTATTTCGAGGACGTCTGAGCGATGTGCGAAAAAGTGTGCGCGGTTTTTCGCTTAAACATCGCGACAAAAGGAAAAATCTAGCTCGGATGATCGATCGATCATCCGAGCTAGTTACAAACCTGATGTTTTTGTACCTGTAAGGCTTGCTTTTTTCTGAAATTATGAATAGGTGCGCGTCATCTCACACGCAGACGTGCGCCCCGGTACATCCGGGACGTTCCGAGGCCAAGGCAGACATGGGTTTGCCGAAGCTTTCCTGTTTGCGGAGGATTATCGGAAGAAGGAAGATTTGACTAATGGCTATGCCTGAAATTTCTATGCGTCTCCTGCTCGAAGCCGGTGCGCACTTCGGTCACCAGACCCACCGCTGGAACCCGAAAATGGAGCGTTACCTGTTCGGTGCGCGTTCCAACATCCACATCATCGACCTGTCGCAGACCCTGCCGCTGTTCCACCAGGCGCTCCTGAAGGTGCGCGAAGTGGCTGCTGCCGGTGGCCGCGTCCTGTTCGTCGGCACCAAGCGCCAGGCGCAAGGCCCCGTCGCCGTCGCCGCCAAGCGTTCGGCCCAGTATTATGTCAACCACCGTTGGCTGGGCGGCACGCTCACCAACTGGCGCACCATCTCGGGTTCGATCGCACGTCTGCGCGAACTGGAGCAGGTCCTGGACACCAACCCGGCCGGCCGTTCCAAGAAGGAACTGCTGATGCTGACGCGCGAGCGTGAAAAGCTGGAACTGTCGCTGGGCGGCATCAAGGACATGGGCGGCATCCCCGACCTGATGTTCGTGATCGACACCAACAAGGAATCGATCGCCATCCAGGAAGCCCGCAAGCTGAACATCCCGGTTATCGGCATCCTCGACTCGAATTCGGATCCGGACGGAATCACCTATCCGGTCCCGGGCAATGACGACGCCGCCCGCGCCCTGCAACTGTACTGCGACCTGGTCGCCGATGCGGTTCTGGACGGCCTGGCTGCCGGCCAGGTTGCTTCGGGCGTCGATCTGGGCGCGGCTGTGGCTCCGGTTGAACCGGCCCTGTCGGCCGAGGCTTCCGAACAGGCCTAAGGCTTCCTATATACGGAGCCAGACTTCCCGGCTTCGTCGAAACTTGCAACAGCTTAAGGCGTAGAGGCGTCCTTAAGCTGTTGTTTAATTGACATGGATCGCCGTTAGCATGGCGGCACGATCTTAAATCTCTGAACTATGGAGGATTTCATGGCTGAAATCACTGCAGCGCTCGTTAAGGACCTGCGCGAACGTTCCGGCGTCGGCATGATGGACTGCAAGAAGGCGCTGTCCGAAAACAACGGCGATATCGAAGCGGCCATGGACTGGCTGCGCGCCAAGGGCCTGTCCAAGGCTGCCAAGAAGGCTGACCGTGTCGCTGCGGAAGGCCTGGTTGTCGTCGCCACCAAGGTCGAAGGCAAAGGCATGACTGCCGCTGCCGTCGAAGTGAACGCCGAAACGGATTTCGTGTCGCGCAACGACCTGTTCCAGGCGCTGGCGCGCAACGCCGGCAAGGCCGGTCTTGACAACGACACCGTCGAAGGCGTCGCCGCTGCCGTCAACGACGAGATCACCAACCTGATCGCCACCATCGGCGAGAACATGGTCGTTCGCCGTTTCGCCCGCTTCTCGGTCTCCGAAGGCGTCGTCGCCACCTATATCCACAACGCTATTGCGCCGGACCTCGGCCGTATCGGCGTGCTGGTCGCCATCGAATCCGCCGGCGATCCCGAAGCGCTGAAGGAAATGGGCCGCAAGATCGCGATGCACATCGCCGCCACGCAACCGCTGTCGCTGAACGTCGAGGACCTGAACCAGGAACACGTCGAGCGTGAAAAGGCCATTCTGACCGAACAGGCCAAGGAATCGGGCAAGCCTCTGCAAGTCATCGAAAAGATGATCGAAGGCCGTATCCGCAAGTTCTACGAAGAAGTCGTGCTGCACAAGCAAGCCTTCGTCATGAATCCGGATCAGACCGTCGAGGAACTGGTCGCCGAAACCGCCAAGACGCTCGGCACGCCCGTCAAGATCATCGGCTTCAACCGCCTGGCCCTGGGTGAAGGCGTCGAGAAGAAGACTGAAGACTTCGCTGCCGAAGTCGCTTCTATGATGACCGGTCAGGCCTAAGCTATTGGCCGGATGAAAAATCAGGCGCGGTGCCCTTGGGCGCCGTGCCTTTTTCTTTGCTTTTTTGTTATCGCGATTTTTGCCAAAAACCGCTGCAAACTTTTTGGCATATCGCTATTAATTCCTTTTCCATCAGGCTTTGCGCATCAAGTCTTGCGTCCCACGGCACGGCAAACTATTCAGGGCGCTGAAAACATACGCGCCTCGCGATCCCCATTTGATTCCCGGAGATATTTCCATGGCCAGCGCCCCGGCAGATTTGAAATACAAACGCATCCTGCTGAAGGTATCCGGCGAGGTCCTGATGGGGGATCAGGGCTTCGGCATCGACATGAATACGGTGAAGGCCGTCGCCGAGGAAATCGCCCACGTGGCGCGCCAGGGTGTCGAACTGTGCCTGGTTATCGGTGGCGGCAATATCTTCCGTGGTTTGTCGAAGGCTGCCGTCGGCATGGAACGCTCGTCGGCCGACTATATGGGCATGCTGGCGACCGTCATGAACGCCCTGGCCATGCAGAACGCCCTTGAGCGCCTGGGAGTCGATACGCGGGTACAGTCGGCCATCCAGATGAACGCCGTATGCGAGCCGTTTATCCGCCGCCGCGCCATTCGCCACCTGGAAAAAGGTCGCGTGGTCATATTCGCCGCCGGCACCGGCGCCCCATATTTCACGACGGACACCGCAGCCGCGCTGCGCGCCGCGGAAATGAACTGCGACGCATTGTTCAAGGGGACTTCGGTGGACGGCGTCTACACCGCCGACCCCAAGAAGGATGCGAACGCCCAGCGTTACGATAAGCTCAATTATCTTGAGGTCTTGACGAAGGATCTTCGCGTAATGGATGCGACGGCGGTGTCGCTGATGCGTGAAAACGAAATCCCCATCGTCGTCTTCTCAATTCGTAATGAAGGCGAATTGGCCAAGGTCATTCACGGCGGTGGCGTGCATACCGTCATTTCGCAATAAATCCAAGAAAACAAACAGCAGGAGGCAAGAGCTGCCATGAAACCTGATCTCAATCGCTACAAGGACCGCATGGACAAGGCCGTGTTGGCCCTGAAGGACGACTTCTCCGGCCTGCGCACCGGCCGCGCCTCGGCGTCGCTGCTCGACCAGGTGGTGGTCGACGCCTACGGCTCGACCATGGCCCTGAACGCTTGCGCGGCGGTGTCGGTTCCTGAGCCTCGGATGATCGCCGTCAATGTCTGGGACAAGGGCCTGGTCATCGCTGTCGAAAAGGCCATCCGGAACGCCGGCCTGGGTCTGAACCCCATCACCGACGGTCAGACGCTGCGTATCCCTATTCCCCCCCTGACAGAAGAACGCCGCAAGGAGCTGGTCAAGATCGCCGGCAAGTACGCCGAAACTCAGCGCGTCGCGGTGCGTAACGTGCGTCGCGAGGCCATGGACGATCTCAAGAAGGCCGAAAAGGCTTCGGAGATTTCCGAGGACGACGAAAAGAAGGGCGGCACGGAAATCCAGGGCTTCACCGACGCGGCCATCAAGCGCATCGACGAGGTCCTGAAGGCCAAGGAAGCTGAAATCATGCAGGTTTAGGCGAAGGCGAGAATCTGTTGTCCGCTGGTCGCCTGGCGCAAGATCAAATCGGCTTGTCAGACGGTACAGCGGACGCGGTTGCCGTCTTATCCTGATGTTTACGACCTGAATTTACTAGGGGACAGGGCCAAGCTGGATTAGATTGTCCGCTCCCTGTCTTTTCGCTATTGTCAGAAAGCCTGTTCATGCCTTTAGGCGCCGTTCCTGCCGATGAAGCCAAGTCTGCCAGCGGATCGGCGCCCGCGCCATTGCATGTTGCCATCATCATGGACGGCAACGGGCGTTGGGCCAAGGAGCGCGGCCAGATTCGCACCCTGGGCCACCGGGCTGGCGTAGAGGCGCTGAAACGCACGATTACGGCGGCCGTCGACCTGGGCGTCACACACATGACGGTCTTTGCCTTTTCGACCGAAAACTGGCGGCGGCCGGCGGCTGAAGTCAGTGACCTGATGGGCTTGCTGCGCGCCTTCATCAAATCGGACCTGGAACGCCTCCGCCGTGAAGGCGTTTGCGTCCGCATCATCGGTCAGCGCGAAGGGTTGCCCGCCGATATCG
>CAMLLA010000169.1 GCA_946480525.1 uncultured Asticcacaulis sp.
TTGTTTGGTTCGCCGGCATGGCGGATGCGCAGTGGCGGATGCCGATCTATTTCCTGATGCTGACCTATTTCTTCCATACGATCGGCGAACTGACCCTGTCTCCGGTCGGCCTGTCCCAGCAGACCAAGCTGTCGCCGCCGACGATCGTGGCAACCATGATGGCGATCTGGTTCCTGGGGCAGTCGAACGGCCAGTACGTCGCCGCTATCATCGCGCGGTTCGCATCGACCGAGACGGTCGGCGGGGTCGTGCTCGACAACAAGGCAGCGCTGATGTCGTCGTTGAACGTGTTCAACTATATCGGCTGGCTGGGCGTCGGGGTCGGGGTGTGCCTGTTCGGGCTCAGCTTCCTCATCGGCAAGTGGGCCTACGGCGCGAACGACACGACTGTGGATGAGGCGACAACCAAGGCGCACTGAATGTATCGGGGCGTGGGGTTCGTGACCCACCAACCTTACTGATACCAAGGAAAAAGCCTTGCCTTTTGGGGCAAGGCTTTTTCCTTGGCTTTAGAAAGACTTGGGCCTCGGGCCCTACGCCCGATACATCAGAGGTCCTTGCGTACGCGCACGATCACCCACGGTTTCTGCTGATAGTGGGTATATTGTTGCTGCTCGACCACGCTCTTCTCGCGCAGGTCCACCCACGTCGTCCGGTACTGCTCATTTTGCCGGCGCTGCGGGTTTTGCAGCACGATGCCATAGGTCAGGCCGTTCTTCGTCTTGTACTCCGCCCACCACGCATACCAGGGCGTGGAGCGATAGCGGTACAGCTCACGTGCATTATAGCGCGGGGCATTGTTCATGCTGATGATCTCGACGCCCCAGCTGGTACGGTACTTCGTCAGGTTCTGGCTGAAATTGATCGTGTAGTTGTCGGGGTTGATGTCTGAAATCGACCGGCTTGCGCCGGTAATCGGATCGGTCACCTGGGTCCAGCGCCGCGTATAGTCGAACTTCAGCAGGCCGCCCTTGATCTTCAGCTTGTCAAGCGGGAGGTTCATTGTCATCGACACAGCGTCTATCCTGCCGTCGCCGACATTGCCGCGGGCGTCGTACACGCCCTGGTTGGTCACGATAGCCAGGTGATCGAGCGTGTCTTCCAGGTCATTGCGTTCGAACGTCACCGACACCGCGCCCTTGTCCCAGAACTTGTAGTCGAACGTCATGGCATGCTGCCATTGCTTCTGCGGCACGATGCCCGTATTGCCGGCCTTGATGACCTGATCCTGCAGCGACACGGAGGAGGCGAAGTCGCCGAAATCGAGCTGCCCCAGGATACGCTCGGACCGCCATGTCACCTTCCACGCTTCGTTGGGCGACCAGACCGCCTGGATCTTCGGCTTAGGGTACACGAAGGATTCCGAACGGTTGTCCTGGCGGACCGAGATGGTCGAGGTTTCAACCTTCAGCGCGGCTTCGATATTCAGTTTCGGCATGGCCTGCCAGTTGGACACGACGAAATATTCGTTGCGGTCTTCCTCGACCAGCACCTCGTCCGACGGCACGTTCTGGGCACTACCGTCCTCGACATAAAGCGAGGTATTGTCGAGACTGTTATAGACAGTCTCGGCGCCGAACTTGAAGCTGAGCTTTTCGTTCAGCTGCCAGCTCAGCTTGGCGGAAAAGATGCGCTCGTCCGTCAGGCCCAGGGCCGTGTAGGTCGCTTCGAAGCCAGGCTCGGTATAAAGGTCGGTCTGGCTTTCGCGTTCGTGAGTGCGCAACGCATTCAGTTCGAGGGTCAGCGATTTCGTCAGCTTGCGTTCCCATTGCAGGCCGATTTCGCTGTCGATCTCCTTGTAGTCGAGATGCTCGAGGCCGTCGTCGGCCGAGTCATACATTGCGTCCATATCATAGTAGATCGGATTGTAGCTGCCGTTGAAGGCCAGTTTGCCGCCCGCGAACGGACGCGAATGTTCGACCTTGACCAAATTGCCCCAGCCGCCGCCGACCTGATCGATATACATGTAGTCCGGCGAGGTGTCGGACATGTCCGGCGTGTAGGTATAGCGGTGACCGTTGAAGACGCCGTTGTCGTTGAACCGGAACGCTTCGATGTAGATGTCGGTCGTCTTGCCGTCGCGATTGCGGCTGTATGAGAAGAAGCCTGCCGGCAGGTCGTCATGCGGGTAGAATTTGATATTGCCGCCGAAATTGATCGTTGCCTTGCCGTCCTTCTTGCGGACGATGTTGATGACCTTGCCGTAGCCCTGCATGTCGATGCCGGGAGCGCCGCCGCTGATCAGCTCGATATATTCGACCTGGGAAGCACTGATATTGTTCAGCGTCATGTCCAGGCCGTTTTTGCTCACCGGACGCTGGCCATCTACCAGAACGTTGCCGGCCGCGCCCGCAAATCCCCTTACATCCTGGCCCGATGAGAAGCTGAAACCCGGGACATAAAAGACCATGTCCAGCGCGGTCGTTACCTGGAACGGCTTGAAGAAATCCGGCTCGTAGCGGACCACCTGGTTTTCGCCGGCAGCGGCGGGTGCAGGTTGTGCGCTCGAGACCATGGGGCTGGCCGCGAGGGTGGAAAACGCCGCGCAGGCAAACAGAATGGCTTTTCTTGAACTGAGGCGCATACGGCGAGGTTTCTGCAAAATATCGATGGAAGACCCGACGTCCCCCACCCGTCACGGATTATGTTTCAAAAGCAATTACACAAGTTAAATGGCTGTAATGTAATTGCCGCATTTTGGAACACGCCGCGGTCTTATCGCAAAAAAGTAACTTTTGTCCGTATGTTATCCGGAAAGTATACGAAAAACTTCGTAGGAAAAATTTTGTATGGTGACAAATATTTAACGTCATACGCGCTGCGTCACCGCCGCGTGCGAAACACCGGTCGCGCGGCGCGTATATCGTCCTTGACCGGTGCATGCTGTTCGTATGCGTCGCGCGCGTCGGAAAAATCGAATCGCGGTGACTCTTCGTTCGGAGCCGGAGCCGGAGCAGGGGCGGCAGGCCGCCACATACGGCGGGCCAGATTGTTGAGTATCATCATGGCAGGAAACATGTGTCCTCCGTTCGCTCATTGCGAACGGAGGCAGCAAGCCCTGTGCCAGCCGGTTTTTAAAGTGTCAGGCGTTGGTTCCGCCAACCGTCAGCCCTCTGATCCGCAAGCTCGGCTGGCCGATACCGACGGGCAGGGACTGACCGGCCTTGCCACACGTGCCGACGCCGGGATCGAACTTGAAATCGTCGCCGATCATGTCGACTTCGCGCATTGCCGCCGGGCCGTCGCCGATCAGCGTTGCGCCCTTTACGGCTGCGCCGATCCTGCCGTTCTCGATAAGATAGGCCTCGGTGCACTGGAACACGAACTTGCCGTTGGTGATATCGACCTGGCCGCCGCCGAAATTGACGGCGTAGAGGCCGTTTTTCGTATTGGCGATCATATCGGCAAGCTTGTCGGAGCCGCCGCGCATGAAGGTGTTCGTCATGCGGGGGAGGGGCTGATGGGCATAGGATTGACGGCGACCATTGCCGGTCGCCCTGACGCCCATTTGCCGCGCCGACAGCCGGTCGTGCATATAGCCGACCAATATGCCGTCCTCGATCAGGGTCGAGCAGGAGGTCGGCGTGCCTTCGTCATCGATATTGAGCGAGCCTCTGGCGTCGACGACCGTACCATCGTCGACGATGGTGACGCCGCGCGCCGCCACCTGGGTGCCCATCTTGCCGGAAAAGGCCGAGGTGCCCTTGCGGTTGAAGTCGCCTTCCAGGCCGTGACCAACGGCTTCGTGCAACAGTACCCCCGGCCAGCCTGGCCCGAGCACGATATCCATTTCACCAGCCGGAGCCGGGACGGCTTCCAGATTGACCAGGGCCTGGCGGATGGCCTCGTCGACCTGGGCCTGCCACTTTTCCGGTGCCGTGACGTCCAGCCACGAGATCCGCCCGCCGCCGCCGCTTGACGCCGTCTCGCGCCGGCCGTTCTTTTCCACCGACACGCTGACATTGATGCGCACCAGCGGGCGATAGTCGTGATAGAGTTCGCCGCCCGGCCGGACGATCGTGATCGCACGCTTGTCCGCCGCCATCGAGGCTGAGACCTGAACCACGCCGGAATGTGTGTCGCGGGCATAGGCGTCGATGGCCTGGAGAAGGGCGATCTTGTCGGCGAAGGGCATTTCGCCCAGCGGGTCATGGGCCTTGTAATAGCTCTGGTTGCTGCGCGGCGGGTTATTGCGGGCGATGGTCACGTCGACGGCGCGGCCCCGCTTGGCCAGGACGGCGGCTTCGGCGGCGCGCCGGACGGCCTCGACCGAAAGTTCGGCGCTGTTGGCGAATCCGATGGTCTCTCCCGCCACGACCCGGAACCCGAAGCCCTGATCCGCGCCGTAGTTTGACGACTTGAGCCGGCCGTCGTCGAACAGAAGCGATTCCGTTTCGCGCTTCTCGACGAAAATCTCGCCGTCGTCCGCGCCTTTCAACGCATCCTCAAGCACGGCCTGGGCGGCGTGCAGATCGAAGTCGCCCCAATCTGTTGAAGCGGTCGCGGCGGTGTCAGGCATGGGGAGACTCAATGGATAGATGTATGTGTCATCGTCTATTTAGGCGCGGGCGTCGCAAATGGCTAGGGAAAGGCGATACCGTCGCGGGATTACCTCGTCCGGCGTCGTGCAGCTATGGCGCTGCGACAAAAGACCGCATTGATGATGTGGACACCCGAAACCGTCCCTAGAAAGCGATTGTGGCGCGAATTTGCCCTTTGCATTTGACTGCGAACGCATTATGGGAACGTTTCGGATCGGGTGGGACATTGCGTCCAATGCGTCCGCGCATGCCTGTGTTTCTGGCGCAGGACCATCCGCGAACTTTTTCTGCGTAGGGCCATGCGCCGTGCGCGACATCTCTAAAGTAGGGCCACCGGCCAGCGCCTTCAATGGCGCCCGTGGTCAGTCAAGACGAGGATTTGCGAATGCGCAACAGAGGGCTGTTCGGGGCCAAGGGCCTGACGGGAGCTGTGTCCGGGGCCGCGATGTGGCTGGCGGCCACCGCCGCTCTTGCCGCCAAGCCGGTGAACTATGGGCAGCCGACCAACGGTCAGATGGGCCTTCAACCCGGCGTTACCGAGCTCAAGCACGACGTAACTTGGTTCTATAACTGGCTGCTGTTTCCGATCATCACGGTCATCTGCCTGCTGGTTTTGGCGCTGCTGCTCTGGATTGTCCTGCGTTACAACAAGAAGGCCAATCCGACCCCGGCCAAGTTCTCGCACAATACCCTGATCGAGATCATCTGGACGGCCGTACCGGTCGTTATTCTTGTGATCATCGCCTGCGTCTCCTTGCCACTGCTCAAGAAGTTCAATGACATGCCGACCCCGGATGTCGTCGTCAAGGCGACGGGGAACCAGTGGTTCTGGACCTATGACTACCCGGAACTGGGTGTTACGGACGTCGAATCTCGTCTTCTGCCCGAAGCTGCAGACCTCGAAAAGTCGAAGAAGGCTGGCGTCCTTTATCTGCTGGCCACCGACAACAAGCTGGTCGTGCCCGTCAACAAGGTCGTCCACGTCCAGACAACTGCCGCCGACGTCATGCACGCCTTTGCCGTTCCGGCGTTCGGCATCAAGATCGACGCCGTTCCGGGCCGTCTGAACAATACATGGTTCAAAGCCGAGCGTATCGGTACCTACTACGGCCAGTGCTCGGAACTGTGCGGCAAGGACCACGCCTACATGCCCATCGAAGTGCAGGTTGTCTCGGAAGCCGATTTCGACGCCTATATAATCAAGGCCGGTGGCAAGACCCGCGCCATGCTGGCGGCCGAAGCAGCCGCTTCGGCCCAGGCCGAGGCCGCTGCTGCCGCGACCGCCGCTGCTGCGCCGGCTTCGGCGGCGGCCTCCGCCGATCCGACCGCCGCTGCCGCTGGTCCCAGCGTCCAGGGCGCGGCTCCGGCCAAGTCTGCTGCCACTGCTGCGCCTGCGGCGACACCCGCCTCCGCGGCGACCGTGAACTAAGTTAAGTAAAGAGAGACACCTGACATGGCCACCGCTGCCGCCTCTCATGGTCACGACGACCACGATCACGACCACAAGCCGGGGTTCCTCGACCGTTGGTTCTTCACGACCAACCACAAGGACATCGGTACCCTTTATCTGATCTTCGCCATTTTCGCCGGCCTGGTTGGCGGTGCGTTCTCTGGCTTCATCCGCTGGGAACTGTACGAACCCGGTCTTCAGGTGTTCGCCAAGGGCTCGCTGCTGGATCACCTGGGTCTTTTCGACCTGGCGAACCCGGACAACGCCAAGCACGCCTTTAACTCTGTCGTCACGGCGCACGCCATCCTGATGATTTTCTTCATGGTCATGCCGGCCATGATCGGTGGCTTCGGCAACTGGTTCGTGCCGATCATGATCGGTTCGCCGGACATGGCCTTCCCGCGCCTGAACAACATCTCGTTCTGGCTTTTGATCGCCTCCTTTATCCTGCTGGTCGTATCGGTCCTGACGCCATCGGGTCCGGGTGCCGGCCAGCACGGTTTCGCCGGCGGCTGGACCATGTATCCGCCGATGTCGGCCCATACGGGTTCGCCGGGCCCTGCCATGGACCTCGTGGTCTTCAGCTTCCACCTGTCGGGTGCGTCGTCGATCCTGGGCGCGATCAACTTCATCACCACCATCTTCAACATGCGCGCCCCGGGCATGACCCTGCACCGGATGCCGCTGTTCGCCTGGTCTGTGCTGGTCACGGCCTTCCTGCTGCTGCTGTCGCTGCCTGTCTTCGCCGGCGCCATCACCATGCTGCTGACCGACCGTAACTTCGGCACGTCGTTCTTCGACCCGGCCGGCGGCGGGGACCCGATCATGTACCAGCACCTGTTCTGGTTCTTCGGTCACCCGGAAGTGTACATCCTGATCCTGCCGGGCTTCGGCATCATCTCGCACATCGTATCGACCTTCTCGAAGAAGCCCGTCTTCGGCTACCTCGCCATGGCCTACGCCATGGTCGCCATCGGGGTCGTCGGCTTCATTGTGTGGGCCCACCACATGTACACGGTCGGCATGAGCTTCGACCTGCGCGCCTACTTCGTCCTGGCCACAATGGTCATCGCGGTTCCGACGGGCGTTAAGATCTTCTCGTGGATCGCCACCATGTGGGGCGGCTCGATCTCCTTTACCGTCCCGATGCTGTGGGCGATCGGCTTCATCTTCCTGTTCACGGTCGGCGGCGTCACCGGCGTTGTCCTGTCGAACGCGCCTATCGACTATACGCTGCACGACACCTATTATGTCGTGGCGCACTTCCACTACGTCCTGTCGCTGGGCGCCGTCTTCGCCATCTTCGCCGGTTTCTACTACTGGTTCGAAAAGATGTTCGGCATCAAGTACAACGGCTTCCTGGGTGGCCTGCACTTCTGGATCATGTTCATCGGCGTGAACATCATCTTCTTCCCGCAGCACTTCCTGGGCCTGCAGGGCATGCCGCGCCGCTATGTCGACTACCCCGTCGGTTTCACCTTCTGGAACCAGGTGTCGTCGATCGGCTACGCCATCACCCTGGTCGGCGTCATCGTCTTCCTGATCATGTGTGTCGAAGCCATCATCGCCCGCCGCAAGGGCGTGGCCAATCCATGGGGTGAGGGCGCGACGACGCTCGAATGGACCCTGTCGTCCCCTCCGCCTTATCACCAGTTCTCCGAACTGCCGGTGATCAAGGACGAGGACGAGCATCACTAATCTGGTCCTTTAAGGAGCAGAGACATTTCGGGGGTGAAGGTCTTCAACGGTCTTCACCCCTTCGTTCATTGAGGTATCGACGTGCCAATGGCCGCTGCCGACGACAAAAAGAAGCCGCTGAAATCCGACGCGGACTACATCGCCACCCTGCCGCAGGATTACGCTGCCACGGATCGCCGCGCCCTGCCGGGCGACTATTTCCAATTGCTGAAGCCGCGCGTCATGTCCCTGGTCGTGTTCACGGCTCTTACGGGTTTGATCATTGCTCCAGGCGATATGGATCCGTTCCTGGCTTTCGTATCGGTACTCTGCATCGCATTGGGAGCGGGTTCCGCCGGTGCGCTCAACATGGCGCTGGAAGGCACGACCGACGCGTTGATGCGCCGGACCAGGCTGCGTCCTGTCGCTGCCGGCCGCATTTCACGCAATGACGCCATGACATTCGGCGGCGTCCTGGCCTTCCTGTCGGTCCTGACCATGGGCTTTGCGCTGGACAGCTGGCTGGCCGCAGGGCTCCTGGCGCTCACCATCGTCTATTATGTCGTCTTCTACACCATGATCCTGAAGCGTCGCACGCCGCAGAACATCGTCATCGGCGGCGCGGCCGGTGCTTTCCCTCCGGTCATCGGCTGGGCGGCCGCTACCGGCGCGGCGCCGATGGAAGCCTGGATCTTGTTCGCGATCATCTTTCTGTGGACGCCGCCGCATTCGTGGGCGCTGGCGCTTTACACGGCCGAAGACTACGCCAAGGCGGGCATTCCGATGATGCCGGTCGCAAAGGGCGCCAAATCGACCCGCCTGCAAATCCTGCTTTACAGCCTGATCATGGTGCCGGTGGCC
>CAMLLA010000170.1 GCA_946480525.1 uncultured Asticcacaulis sp.
CAGAACGGCGTCCCGATCGTCGTCCTCAGGGGCGATGGCGTCACAAAGCCGCCGATCGCGGCGCCGCGAAAGGCGGCCACGGCGGTGAAATTCGCCGCCCCGGGCTCCGAAATGGAACCGCGTGAGGCGTCGGATCCCGAATTCGCCGCGATCATCAAGGCCAATCCCGAACTCTACAATGCGCATGGCGGTTCGGTGCCGATCTACAGGGCCGGCCGGATCGTCGGCGGCCTGGCCGTCGCGGACACCGACCACAAGGTTGCGGACGCGTGCGCGCGCGAAGCACTGAAGTCCGTCCCACTCAATTGATTTCTACAAAGCGGAATATCCCAATGTCGTCACGCCTGTCCCTGCTTACGCTGTCCGCCGCCGTCGCGGCCGTGCTCTCCCTGTCCACGATGCCCCAGGCAGCGATGGCGCAAACGCCCCCGGCCGAGTGGGAGCAGCCTGAGGTCGTCGCGGTTAACCGCGAGCCGATGAAGGCAACCTTCTTCAATTTTGAGACGACGGACCTGGCCCTTAAGGGCGACATGGCGGCGTCGCGCTATTACCGGACGCTCGACGGCACCTGGGACTTCAAATATTCGAAAGGCACCGACAACCGCCCGGCCGACTTCTACCGCGATGGCTTCGACACGTCTGGCTGGAGCAAGATCAAGGTTCCGGGCATGATCCAGGCGCAAGGTGACGGCGCCTACGGTCTGCCGGAATTCTGGAACATCAAGTATCCGTTCCCGGCCAACGAGCCCTTCATCCCGCACGACATGATCGAGGTCGGATCGTACAAGCGCGGCTTCGACGTGCCGGCTGATTGGAATGGTCGCGACGTTTTCCTGCATATCGGTGCGGCGGGCGCGGCTTACTATATCTGGGTCAATGGCGAGAAGGTCGGCTATTCCGAAGACTCCAAGCTGCCGTCGGAATTCAACATCACGAAGTTCCTTAAAGCCGGTCAGAACAGCATCAGCATCGAGATTTATCGCTACGCAGATGGTTCCTACCTTGAAGACCAGGACTTCTGGCGCCTGTCGGGTATCGAGCGCAGCGTCTATCTCTATGCCGAGCCCAAGGCGCGCCTGCGCGACTTCACGGTCCGGGCGCTGCTCGACAAGACCTATACGGATGGCGTGTTCACGCTTACGACCCAGTTCGCCGGTGCGCCGGCCAAGGGGCAGGTCAAGGCCACGCTTTACGACGGCGCCACCGCGGTCCTGGCCACGACGGGGACCATCAAGGGCGGAAAGTCCGAGCTGAAAGGGACGATCAAGGGCGTCAAGGCGTGGTCGGCGGAAACGCCCAACCTCTATCGCCTGGTCATCGAATATATGGACGCCAAGGGCAATCTGGTCTCGGCCACATCGCGCAAGATCGGTTTCCGCACGGTCGAGATCCGCAACGGCGAGGTTGAGGTCAATGGTCGCCGTATCCTGATCAAGGGCGTCAACCGCCACGAGCACGATCCGGACACCTACCGCGTCGTGTCGGAAGACCTGATGCGCAAGGATGTCGAGATGATGAAGCAGGCGAACGTCAACGCCCTGCGCACCTCTCACTATCCGAACAGTCCGCATCTCTATGACCTGGCGGATGAGTATGGGCTCTACGTGATGGACGAGGCCAATATCGAGAGCCATGAATATATGGACACCTCGGACAAGCTGGCGGCCCAGAAGAACGACCCGACCATCCGCGAAAAAATGCAGCTGGGCTATAAGCCGCACTGGGCTGCGGCGCACCTCGACCGCATCTCGCGCATGGTCGAACGCGACAAGAACCATCCGTCGATCATCTTCTGGTCACTGGGCAACGAAGCCGGCACCGGACCGAACTTCGAGAACGCGGCCAAGTGGATCCGCCAGAACGATCCGACGCGCCTGATCAGCTATCTCGGCCACGGCACGCTGATCGAAAAGCACGCGCCGAACGCTTATGTCGACATCTATGCGCCGATGTACGACGATATCGAAAAGATGGTTGACTGGGCCGAGGATCCGACGCGCACCCAGCCTATGATCCAGACCGAATATGCCCACGCCATGGGCAACAGTTTGGGCAATCTGGAGGACTATTGGCAGACCATCCGGGCGCATAAGAAGCTCCAGGGCGGCTTTGTCTGGGACTTCATCGACCAGACGGTCCACGCGAAGGACGCGAAGGGCCGGCCCTATTGGGCGTCGGGCTTTGACGTCAATCCGGCGCGCGGCGACAATTCGGTCATAGGCGACGGCGTACTCAATGCCGATCGTGTGCCCGACCCGGAATATTACGAACTGCGGGAAGTCTATTCGCCGGTAAGCTTTGAAAGGGATCCCGCGACAGGCAGGTTGAGCGTCACCAATCGCAACACCTTTACCGACCTGTCGGGGTATAACCTCAGCTGGACCCTGCTCAGGGACGGAGGGGCTATTGGCGCCGGTGCGCTTCCAGGCATCAATGCCGCCGCGGGCACGACCGCCGATATCGCTTTTAGCCTGCCGGCGCTGCCGGATGACGGCGCCGAATATATCCTGACCCTGGCGGCCACGGCAAAGGCCGGCGCTATCAACGGCGTGCCGGCGGGACAGTGGATCGGCTTCAATCAGTTCGTGCTGAAGGGACCGAAACTGACAGCCCCGGCGCAGACGGCTGTCAAGCCCGTGCGTTCGGGCGACATCGTCACGGCAATGGCGGCGGGCACGGTTCTGAAAGTCGATGCCAAGACCGGCCTGATTACCCTGAATGCCGGGGGCAAGACGTTGCTGAGCGGCGGTGCGCCAAACTTCTGGCGCGGTTTGACCGACAATGACGAAGGCACCGGCATCCTCAAGTCGCACACCATCTGGAAGACCTTTACCGAGCAGCGCCAGGTGCGATCCGTCGATGTCACGAACGATGCTGTCAGCATCCTCTACAGCTTCGGCACGGGCTCGGTGCACTGGAAGACGACCTATCGCCTGCTGGGTGATGGCGCGCTTCAGGTTGCCTCGACCTTCACGCCGCTGCGCGATGACCTGCCCGATCCTCTGCGCCTGGGTCTGCGTTTCGACACCGACCCAGCCATGACCGGTCTGGAATGGTATGGCCGCGGCCCCCAGGAAAACTACGTCGACCGTCGGACTGGCGCCGGCCTGGGCATCTACAAAGGCAAGATCGCCGATCAGTACCACGCCTATAGCCGGCCGATGGAATCCGGCAACAAGACCGATGTGCGCTGGGTGTCTCTGAGCGGCAACGGAGCGGGCCTGACGGTCAAGGGCGACCAGCCTTTGTCGGTCAATGCCCTGGCCTTCCCGTACGAAGACCTTTACTTCCGCAAACAAGGCACGTGGAAGTCGTCGGACATCGCACCGCATGGCGACGGATCCTTGCTGGTCGACCTGGTCCAGACCGGCGTCGGCGGCGATACCGGCTGGTCGCTGGATGGCCGGCCGCTGGCGAAATATCGTGTGAAGCTTGAGCCGCAAAGCTACGGCTTCACCATAAAGCCCAAGGAATAGGAGACCGATGACCCGCGCAGTATTTTCTTTGGCGGAAAAATTTTTTTCAGCGGAAAATCTGGCGCGGTTCGTTGCTGCTTTTGAGAGGAGGCCGCATGAGAGGGGCTGATCCCGAAACGGTTGCCTGGGTGAGCTCGCATATTCTGCCGTTCGAAGCCGAACTGAGGCTGAAGGTGCGCCGCTTTTGCCGGAGCGCGGAGGAGGTCGACGACCTGGTGCAGGACGTCTATTTCCGCCTGCTTAAGCTGACCCGGACGGACCATATCAGCGATCCACGCGGCTACCTTTTCCAGATGGCGCGCAACATCATCATCGACCAGGCGCGGCGCGACCGGATCGTCCGGTTCGAGGCGATCCAGGATCTGGAGGAACTGGCGGCGGACGGGGGCCCTACGCCCGAGGCCGCCACCATGGCGCGGGCCGAACTGAAATGGGTGCTTGGCGTCATCGCCAACCTGCCCGAACGCTGCCGGCAAGTGTTCCGGCTGCGCAAGATCTATGGGTTTTCGCAGGCTGAAACCGCCCGCGATCTCAACATCAGCGAGAATATCGTTGAGAAGGAAACGATGAACGGTATGCGGCTGATCGCCGACATGGTGGCGAGGGTAGGGGTTACGGAGTATGGTGCGGCGCAGCGGGATGGATCACTTCCATCCAGGGGCGCCACAGCGAACACACATGTCAAAGATTGACGACGAAGCACTGGATTGGGTGGTAAGGCAGTCGGGGGATATGTTCTCCGACGCCGACCGTACCGCGTTCGAAGCGTGGTACGACGCCCATCCGCGCCATCAGGGGGCCTATCTGCGCGCCCAGGCGATTTGGCACAGTCTCGGCAAGGCGACCGTTCAGTCCAATCTGCGCCCGGACGTCCAGTCGGCCAAGCCAAAGCGGTCAGTGATGTCGCGCCGCGTCGTCATGGGCGGCATTGCCGCGGCAGCCGCCACGGTGGCCGGATTGAGCGTGCTGACGCTTACCAACCGTTCGAAGACCGAAATCCAGACGGCGCTCGGCGAGATGCGAAAAGTGCCGCTGTCCGACCGTTCGGTCGCGAGCCTGAACAGCGACAGCCGCGTCCTGGTCGAGATGACGCCGAACCTGCGCCGCATCGTGCTGGTCCAGGGTGAGGCGCTCTTCGAAGTCGCCAAGGACCCGAAAAAGCCGTTCGTCGTCGAAGCCGGCAATGTCCGCGTCCGCGCCGTCGGCACGGCCTTTTCCGTCCGCCGCAAGGCCTCGGGCGCCGAGGTGCTGGTGACCGAGGGCGTGGTCGAGGTGTGGAACCAGGGCGCGGCACCCAGACGCCTGAGCGCCGGCCATGGCGCCTTTGTATCCGACGCAAAGCAGGAGATCACGGTCAGCGCCCAGCCTGAGGAGATTACGCGCAAGCTGGCCTGGCGTGAGGGCAAGATCATCCTGCAGAACCAGACGCTGGAAGCCGCCGTTGAAGAGTTCAACCGTTATAACCGCATCAAGATTTTCATCGAAGACCCGGCCATCCGCAACGAGCGCCTGGTCGGACAGTATCGCCTTGATCAGCCCGAGGATTTTGCCGACACTGTCCGTGAACTGATGGATGTGCCCGTGAAGGTCGAGCCGGAACGCATCCGGCTGGGTGACAGGAAAAGTTCGGACAAGCAACAGCCCTGATAAAGGGGCGGGACGGTGGAAAAGCCGCCGTCTCCATAACGAAAAAATACAGGCGAGGGCTCCGATAAATGAACGGTGCCGGGTACGGGACAGCGTGGTTCGGGCTGCTTTCAGCGGCCGTCCTTGCCGTGTCCGCTGCTCCGGCCTGTGCCGGCGCGGCCCATAAGACGTTTAATATTCCCGCCGGGCCTGCCACAAAGACCATCCCCGCCTTTATCCGCCAGTCGGGCGTCGAAATCCTGGCCAACACCCGCGACCTCGACGGCGTCACGACATTGCCGGTGTCGGGGCGGATGACGCCCGATGGCGCCCTTGCCGTCATGCTGGCGGGCACCGGCCTCGATTACCGCGTCAAGTCGAGCGGCGCCATTGTCGTCACCCGGGCAGTGGCTGTACCGGAACCGGTTGAGCCGGTGTCCGAAGCCCTTGACCCTGCTGTCATCGTCAACGGGTACCGCCGCTCCTACGCCGACGGCATCCGGTTGAAACGGGCTGCCATCGCGGTCAGCGACTCGATCTCATCGGATGGCCTTGGGCGCTTTCCGGACCTCAATGTCGGCGAGGCGGTGCAGCGGATTACCGGCGTTCAGATCAATCGCGAAGTCGAGTCGCGCAACGCCACCATAAACCTGCGCGGCCTGCCCGGGACGTTCGCGCGCACGACACTGAACGGCCAGGCTTTTGCCGAGCCGATCCTCGACAGTTCGACGCCGCTGGGGGCCTTCAACTCGGACGTCTTCAGCGCCATCTCGATCATCAAGAGCCCAGGTGCCAACAATCCGTCGGGGGGCCTGAGCGGTATCATCGACCTGAGAATCCAGCCCGCCGGCGCGCGCAAGCCGGGCGGTTTCGCCAAGGTCGCCTACGAATATAACACGCTCGGTGGGACCGGGAGCCCGGCCTTCAGCGTCAGCTATACGGCGAAACCCGGTGACGGCTTCGCGGCGTTCGGCGCACTGGCCGTCAAAGAGGAACACTTCCGGCGCGACTCGATCAATTTCAGCCAGTACACACCCCTGGCGGCCAACACGCCGGGCTTCGCGACGCTTTACGCGCCATACTATGCGCCGGTCCTGCCGGACGGCAGCTGCGTGTCGGGCGACACCTGTGCGATCAACGGCACCGGCGCCATGGACCGGCGCGGCGTGCTGTTTCCATCCGATATCCGCCAGATTTCCAAGTACAACCAGGGACGCCTGGTCAGCGCCGCCGCCGGTTTCGAATACCGGCCGAACGACCATCTGAAGCTGACGAGCAATGGCTTCTTCAGCCGGCGTACGCTTGACCAGAACTATATGGAGATGATCGAGGTCGACCTGCGCCCCCTGACCAGCACGGTCGTGCCGACTGGGCCCGTGTCGCGCCTGCCGGATGGTTCGGCCTTTGTCGATCGCTTCAGCTTCGACACGCCGCAGGTCAATCTGTCGGCGCGGTCGGAACCGGCGACGCAGCAGGTCTGGAGCCTCGACAATCAGGCGCAGTGGACGATCGATGACTGGACCTTGACCGGCACGCTTGTCCTGTCCCAGGCGCGCAACTATCAGGAACAGACCCAGGTCGACTGGCGCACGGCGGCGCGGCCGGGCACCGGCTTGTCCGGCGCCTTCTATTCCGGGGGAGAGGATATCACGGGCTATGAACTGGCGCTCAACAGCGGCGATATCCGCCAGACCTATGGCCCGTGGACCTGGCTCAACCAGGCCAATCCGGCCTTCCAGCAGAATGCCGTGGGCGATCAGGTCGTCGTTGCCGGCAGCTCAGGTTACGCCGAAAACCACTTGTCCGCCGTCCAGTTCGACGGTGAGCGGCGCTTTGCCGGACGGTGGATCGACAGCCTGTCCGGTGGCGCGCGGCTGGAAGAGGCGCGCTTCCTGTCGCGCGGCTATCGCACCAGCGCCAGGGGCGTGGGTGTCGATGCGTTGGGACCGGAGCTGCTTCACCCGGACACCAGCAGCGACTTTTTCGGCGGTGTCGCTTCCGGTTTTCTGGAACATACAATGCGCGTCGATTACGACTATGCGCTGTCGCGCCTGCGGCCGGTGACGGTTGCGCCGGGCGATACCCTGACGGAGACGGGCTGGATCAACGATGCCACCAACGCGTCTTACAGTGCCGCCAATTTCACCGTCGTTCACCGCACGGCCTCGGCCTATGCGCAGTTGCGGTCGGTCATCGACTTTGAGGGCGTGCCGGTGACCAGCCTGATCGGCGTGCGCCTGGAAGACACGCGAAAGACGGTCGATACGCTCAACCGCCACAATGCCGATGACGGATCGCCGAGCTATGATTTCGCGCGCTTCACCACGACTTACCGGCAGTGGCTGCCATCACTGCTGATCGCCGCCAATCTGCGTGACGACCTGGTGCTGCGCTTCGCCGCCTACAAGACCTATGCCCAGCCGCAGCCGCGCAATTTGAGCCCGGCCACGACCGTCACCGCCAATTCGACCGGCTTTCACATCGCTTACGGCGGCTACGACCTCAAACCCTATAACGCTACCTCACAGGACATTTCGCTGGAATGGTATAACCGGCCGGGAAGCCTTGTATCCCTTGCCCTTTACCGCAAGCGCGTCACCAAGTTCGTCGCGTCGGAAAGGCGGCTTGAGCGCCTGTGCCCCGAGGATGCGACCGCCTTTGGTCTCGGCCATCTCAGGCTTGAAGGCGAAGCCTGCCTCAGCGACAAACTGGTCAATGGCCGGCCGGCGGTGATCACGGCCAGCGGCAGTTTCAACAGCGACACCCCGATCATCGTCGACGGTCTGGAATTCAGCATCCAGCAGAACTTCGATTTCCTGCCCGGCGCGTGGCGGCATTTCGGCGGCCTGTTCAATGCCTCTCTGACGCGCATTTCCGGCCGCAACGCGGACGGCACCACGCCGGTCCTGCCGGGCGTGTCGGACCGGACCTATAACCTGATCGGCTATTATGAGACGCCCAGGTGGGGCGCGCGGCTGATCTATAATTATCGCGACGAATACGTGCTGGCGGGGGTGAGCACCTTTACCGGCGGCAGCAGCCGCGTGAAGGCGAGGGGCCAGGTCGACGCCTCCGTTTCGGTTGTGCTCAGTCCGAAATATTCACTGTCGCTCGACGCCTATAATCTCAGCGATGCCAGGCGTTCGCAGTACCAGCGCGATGTCCGTCTGCCGCGCGCCAATGACTATGACGGGCGCACCTTCACGCTGAATTTGCGCGCGATATTCTAACGAGAGCATGATAGCATTCGTTTGAAGCAAAGATCCCCCTTCCGTCACGTCGCAAGCGCCGTGCCACCTTCCCCGTAAACGGGGAAGGAACCCGCTTTTGCCTCTTATTTTTTCCTTCCCCGTTTACGCGGGTTTGGCGCCAGCGAAAGTATAGCTTTCGCAAGCC
>CAMLLA010000171.1 GCA_946480525.1 uncultured Asticcacaulis sp.
CTGCGGCGCCTGCCATTGCAGGCGCACGCCCCAGTCGCCGCCAACATGGCGGAACTCAAGCCGGACCTTGCGCGGCTTGGCGTCGTCGAAACGGATATCAGCGCTTAAGCTCTTGCCATCGCCGAGGTCCTGGATGACAGGCTTGTCGTCGACAAACAGTGTCACGGCATCGTGCTTGTTATCGCACTCCCAGCAGCGTTCCATGTAGATCTTCAGCGTGTAGTCACCGGCGGCCGGCGGGGTGATCTCGCCCGTCCAGCGGATGCTATAGGGTTTGTTTTCCAGGGCCTTGACGGGCGCGACATTGTAGAGGTCGAGATTGACCGTCCGGTCGGTGCGCGTCAGGACGGGCTTGCCCCTGAAGTCCGGATTGTCGAAATATTCGCCCTTCAAACCCGGCTGATTGCCCGACGAAAGCGCGGTTTCGGGAATGGGGATGGCGACACCTTCGGCGACATTGGCGCCTTGCGCATAGGCGACGGATTTGTAGGTATTGCGCAACGCCGACAGCGGCGTCACCGGGGCGATCAGCGCGCCATGATAGTTGGCGCGCAGGACTTCGAGCGTATCGGCATTGGGGCCGACGACCGCGATCTTCGCATCGGCCTTCAGCGGCAGGACGCCATCGTTTTTGAGCAGCACGATCGACTGTCGCGCGGCTTTCAGGGCCAGCCCGGCGGCATCGGGAGTATGGATATGCTTGCCATCGATCGTGTGGTATGGGCTGGGCACGCCGTCGAGGCCAAGCCGCGTGCGCGCCGTCCACAGGCGGCGAATGGCGGTATCGACCTCGGCCTCGGTCACCAGGCCCTGCTTCACCGCGCCTTCGAGGTGGCTGTAATATTTGCCGCAATTGAGGTCGGTGCCGGCCTTCAGCGCCTCAGCGGCGTTTTCTTCCGGCTCAGGGCGATAGAAATGAAAGGCGTACATGTCTTCGACCGCATCACAGTCGGTGACAACGAAGCCCTTGAAGCCCCACTCCTTGCGCAGCGTCGTGTCGAGCAGGTCGGCAGACGCACAGGCCGGCACGCCATGCAGCGAGTTATAGGCGCACATGATCGACTGCGCGCCACCTTCGGTCACGACCTGGCGGAAGGCCGGAAGGTAGGTGGTTTCGCGATCATAGGGCGAGCTGTCGACGTCGAAGCCGTGGCGGCCGGCTTCGGGACCCGAATGGACGGCGAAATGCTTGACCGAAGCAATGGTCTTGGGGTGCAGCGGATCCGGCCCTTGCAGGCCCTTCACGAAGGCCGTGCCGAGTGCGCCGGTCAAGTGCGGGTCTTCGCCATAGGTCTCCTGTCCCCGCCCCCAGCGCGGATCGCGGAAGATGTTGATATTGGGCGACCAGATGGTCAGGCCCTGGTAACGGCCGTGGTCCTTGTTGGCGCCGACAGCGTTGAACTTGGCGCGCGCTTCGGTGGCGACGACATCGCCGACATCGTGTAGCAGTTGCGCGTCCCAGGTCGCCGCCAGGCCGATCGCCTGCGGAAAGACGGTCGCCCAGCCATTGCGGGCGACACCGTGCAGGCCTTCGTTCCACCAGTTGTACTGGGTAACACCCAGACGCGGGATTGCTGGCGCGGCGGCCTGAAGCTGGCCGACCTTTTCTGTTAAGGTCATCTGCTTGATGACCGCTTCAGGGTCCTTAGCCATGGCGGCCAGCGGCATCAGCGCCGTGGCCATCAGGCAGCACAGGAGAACCCGGCGCATCAGTTCACCTTTGTGGAATTGTAGTAGGAGCGCACCTTCAACGCTTTTTTCAGGCTAGCTACCGACGCATCGGTCGTGATGCGGACCGTCACGGTTTCCCCGCCCGACAGGTCGAAACTGTTGTCGGACAGCTGCGCCTTGACCGTGCCCGTGTCGATCCATACGCCACGCGCCGCCGCCTTCGCCGACAGCGTCAGGTCGAAGCCGCCAGTGACGGCTTTAAGCTGCCAGGTCAGTTTCGGATCGGTCCAGTTGAGCGCCTTGGTCGCAATCGCGTAAGTATGGGTCCTGGCGATGACGGTTTGGCCATCGAGCACCTCGACCACAGCCTGCGCCGATTTCGCATCGACGCCGTCGAACAGGTCGGTATCGCTGAACTTTGCGGCGACCACGCTGGTCATCGCCTTGACCATCGCCTGACCGGTTTTTTCGCGGATCGTCTTGCCGGTAAAGTCGAGAACACGCACGCGCCACGTCACCGCCTTGTCCGCCGTAAGATCCGACAGCAGGTTCAGCTCGGTTATTCCGTCACGGCGCAGCGCCCCTACCGCCAGCGGCGCATAAAAACGTTTGGCGCGGTAGTTCAGGGCCTTCCAGCGGCCGTAATAGTCGATGCTCGACCACGACGCGCCCGGCCAGACATCGTTCATCTGCCAGTACAGCGAACCCATGGTGCGCGGCCGCATGGCGCGGTGATGGAGGCCGGCCAGTTCGATGCCATCGGCCTGCATCAGCTGCGACAAATAGACGAAGTCCTCGAAGGTCTTGGGCGTGCCGTAGTTGTTTTCGATGTAGAGCATCAGGCGCTTATTGCCGTTGCCCTTGTCGAACTTCTGGTGGCCGCGCATGACCGGCGCTTCCGGCGCCATGTCCTTGTCCGTCGCGAACGACCGGATCGTCGCCATCACCGGGAAGGATTGCAGGCCGTATTCGCTCATGAAGCGCGGCGTGACGTTGAGATATTCCTCGACCGGCTTGCTGCCGCCCCAGACGCTCCAGTAGTGACGATCGCCATCGTCATTCTGGTCCGCCGGGCCGTCATAGTCGGTCGACGGCGAAGACGCCCAGTAGGGCGTGCCGGGGGAATTGAGATCGACCGCGCCGCGCAGCACCTGGTCGAACATGCGCACCATGCCCGTGATGATGCGGTCGCGTTCTTCCGGCGTCGCGGTCTTTTTCAGCTCGGCCGTGCCGCCGCCCCAGTTTTCCCAATCGGTCTGGACTTCGTTATTGCCGGCCCAGATGACGATCGACGGGTGGTTGCGCAGGCGCTTGACCTGCTCGACCGCCTCGACGCGCGTGTTTTCGCGGAAGTCACGATCGTAGGGAATGATGGCGCCGCCGAACATGAAGTCCTGCCAGATCATCAGGCCCAGTTCGTCGGCCTTGTCATAGACGTGATCGTCCTGATAGGTGCCGCCGCCCCAGATGCGCAGCATGTTCATATTAGCGTCGACGGCCGATTGCAGGATGTGATCCTGCTGGGCCGGGGTAACGCGCGTCGGGATCATGTCGAACGGGATCAGGTTCGCCCCCTTGGCAAAGACCGGCATGCCATTGATCACCAGTTCGAAGCTTTTGCCCCACTGATCCTTCTGGCGGCGGATCTCCGTGGTGCGCAGGCCGATGCGGCGGGTATATTCGCCAATGATGTCATCGCCCTGATAGACGGTTGCCTTGACCGTATAGAGGTTGGGCTTGCCCATACCCACCGGCCACCAGCGCTGCGGGTTCTCAACCTGGAAAGGAACCGTCACAGGCGCAAGGCCGGGGAAGAGAACAGCGTCCCGGGTGACCGTCTTGACCGAACCGTCGGGCGCGGTGATGTCGGTGCGGACACGGACGGTCTGGACCTTGTCCGACTGGATGTCGAACGAGGCGTTCAATGCCGCGACGGTGTCGTCGAGGTGCAGTTGCGCGACGTGGAAATCGGCCAGGCGGGCATTGTCCCAGGCCTCGAGCTTGACCGGGTTCCAGACCCCGAGCGTAACGATGCGCGGACCCCAGTCCCAGCCGTAATGATAACCGGCCTTGCGGACATAGGTCGATGAATTGCGGCCCAGCGGCTCATCGCCGAACAGCGAGTCGTAGGCCCCCGGCATGACATAGGGCATGTCGGCGACCAGCGGTTTCATCTTCTTCAGCGGCGAGTCGAGATCGACCGTGATGATGTTGACGCCCGCCTTCAGCACACCCTTGACGTCAATGCGCCAGCCGCGGAACATGTTGTTGGCGGCCAGGACCTTTACGCCATTCACCGACACCTCGGCAAAGGTGTCGAGCCCCTCAAACACCAGTTCGATGTGGTCGCGCTTCAGCGTCTCTTCGCTGACGGTGATTTCCGTCTGGTATTGCCAGTCGGACAGGCCGACCCACTGCACCTTCGCTTCGTTGTCGGACACGTACGGATCGGGCAGCTTCTTCAGCGCCATAAGGTCGCTCTGGGTCGTGCCGGGGACACTGGCCTTCATCCATTCGGCCGCCCACGGGTGATCGGCGCGCGCGGCGTCATCCGGCGCCAGGCGGAAGCTCCAGCCGGCATCGATCTTTTGCACGGTTGGGGCCGCCGCCAGCGTGCTGCTGGCCGCCAGGAAAAAGAAAGTCATGGACAACAGGCTTCCGGATACGGGTTTCGACATGACGGACCTCAGTTCAGGTTCAGCTTGACGGAGCCGATGGCGTAGTAGGGTCCATCGATCGGCGCGGTGAAAATCAGGCAAAGGGCGTGTTCGCCGGTCACCGCCGGCAAGGTTGCCGCGAGAGCGCCGGTATTGGGGCTGGTGGCCGGATCGGTCAGCGGAATGCGCGCCTCTTCAGGGCCGTCACAGCCGTCGCGATGGATGACCAGTTCGCCGTAGGGTGTCTGGCGCGGTTGCAGGCGGACCTTGAAGGCTTCATTGGCCAGGCCGTAATTGCGCGCCAGGCGGGCATAATCGATCGTGATGCTGACGATGCCATCGCGCCGCACCGCCGGATAAATCCAGCAGGCATTGAAAATATCGACATTATAGACCGGCGCCTTGGCTGGAGAGTCGGGCGTCAGCGGCATGCGCATGCCAAGGGCTCCATCTCCGCATGCCTGCAGTTCCTGGCTGACGCGTGTCAAAAGCATGTCCGTGGTGAATTCGTAGCGGTCGGTGTCCGCCAGCGCCAGGCCTTCACGCGTAAAGGCGCGCGCCTGGACGGTCTGGCCGATATTGACGGTCAGAGGCTTTTTATAGACAGACGAGGAGGCCGTGGGCTCGGTGCCATCGAGCGTATAGCGGATGACGCCGGTTTTGACCTGGTTGCTCAGTGTCATCTGCGTCTTGCCGGTGGCCAGCGCACCATTGCGACCCTCGCTCAGGGTAAAATCGACGCCAAAGGCGGCGTCCGACGCGCCGATATCCTGGCGGCGATAGCGCACCATCTGGACCGGCAGGCGCTCCAGAAAGGACGGCCAGCTGCGCACGGTTTTCGGCGACCACAGGGCTTCGGACAGGGCGTCACCGCGCGGGAAGGCCGCGTGCTGGACATACCAGCCCGACATCAGGAACTCGCTCCACAGATTGGCCTGCGCCCCAAGCACGTGTTTACCCTGATCAGGCGTCAGTTCCGGCGGCGTGGCTTCGAACGTGTAGACATCGGCCAGCGGCACGACCCAGCCGCGCGCGGCCGGTTCGTCGTTGCGCTTGCTTTGCAGGTTGTCGAAATAAAGCGGGTTGGTCGGCGACAGAACAACGTCGTGGCCGGCCTGGGCCGCCGTAATCGCGCCCTTGGTGCCGCGCCACGACATGATGGCAGCGGTCTTTGGGATGCCGCCCTCAAGAATCTCGTCCCAGCCGATCAGCCGCCGCCCCCTGCTGTTGAGATAGGCGCCCAGCTGGTCGATGAACCATGTCTGCAGCTGGTGCTCGTCCTTGAGGCCAAGCGCCTTGATCTGCGCCTGGACAGCCTTGGACTGCTCCCACTGGTTTTTGACCGCCTCGTCGCCGCCGACGTGAATGTAGGTCGACGGAAACAGCTCCATCACCTCGTCCAGCACGTTACGTATAAAGGTCAGGCTCGTCTCGTCGGTGTTGAACAGGTAGGGATTGACACCCCAGTCGGTCGAGACCTTGGGCTGGTCGCCGCCATTCTTCAGGTCACGGATGCCGATCTCCGGATAGGAGGCGACCGCCGCCTGGGCGTGGCCCGGCATGTCGATTTCCGGCACAATGGTGATGTTGCGCGCCGCTGCATAGGCAACCAGGTCGCGTATTTCATCCTGGGTGTAGAACCCACCGTGCGGCTCGGTCGGGCTGCCCGGACCGCCATTGTACGGCGGCGAGCGCCAGGCGCCGATCTTCGTCAGGTTGGGATAGCGCTTGATCTCGACGCGCCAGCCCTGGTCATCGCTGAGATGGAAATGCATCGTGTTCAGCTTATGCTGAGCCATCTGGTCGATCATGGTCTTGACGTCGGCCACGGGCAGGAAGTGGCGCGCCGGATCGATCATCAGCCCGCGCCAGGCGTAGCGCGGATAGTCGCGGATCGACACGCCGTCGAGCTTTACGGCCGTGCCGAACCTGTCGTCCGGACTGAGCAACTGGCCAAGCGTCACCGCGCCATAGAACAGGCCCGCCTCGGTGCGGGCGCGGATGACGACCCCGTCCTTGCCCACCGTCAGGTCGTAGCCTTCGCGGGCTTCCACCGGCGCGGCGGGATCGAGCTTGAGCGTAATGCTGGCCTCGCCGCAGGCGGCGTTTGTCAGGTCGAGACCGCGCAGGCTCTTGACCAGACCGATCAGATAGGTCGCCGTCTGTTGTGAGGCCGCGTTGGTGACGCAGACCATGCTGCCATTGCCGATCGTCAGGCTGCCGCCGGCGGCTTTCAGTTCGGCAGGATACGGGATCAGCGGTGCCGGGGCGGCCAGCGCCGGAGCGGCGCACATGGCACCAACCGCGGCAAACGTCATCAGGATGGCTCGGGCAGGTTGCAGCAGCGTCATGGAAGACTCCAGGTTTGATTGTGTCATCGCAGTCTGACTGAGGACAGGCCCGGCCCCGTCTTCAGTCAGCGCGTTTCGATGCGGTAGACATAGGCCAGCTGACGCGGTGCATCGGCGGGTGGGGTAACCACCAGGCCGGATGCATCCTGACGGAAGGCCACCGGCGCATCCGTGCCCAGAAGGCTGACCTTTTTCACCGGATAATCGCTGCGGATCGAGGTGATCGTGGCCGAGCCTTCGTCGGGCCAGGCCATCTGGATGGCGTGCAGGACGCCGTCCTTGACCGTGAAACGGAAGTCCTGTGCGGTGTATGCGCGCGCCTTGCTCTCGGCAAAGCTGCCGGAAGCGGTCTCGGTCGGTCCTTCGCCAAAGATAACCCACGGCCGCGCGCCATAGATGGCGTCGCCATTGACCTTAAGCCACGCGCCCATCTGCATCAGCGTATCGCGCGCCCCGTCGGGGATGCGGCCCGAGGCATGCGGTCCGACATTGAGCAGAAGGTTGCCGTTCTTGGACACGACGTCCGCCAGCAGGTGGATCAGCTGGGCCGGTGACTTATAGGTATCGTTTTCGATATAGCCCCACGACTTGTCGCTGATCGAGGTGCAGGTCTGCCAGACGTCCTTGCGGATACCCGGCGCCTGGCCACGTTCGATGTCGAGCACGCCGGCGCCGTCGGCGAATTCGCCGAGCTTGTAGTTGACGATGGCCGATACGCCTTCGCGCGCGCCCTTGTTGTAGTACCAGGCCAGGAACTTCGGCACGGTGTTGCGGAAGGACGGCTGGCCGATCCACCAGTCGAAATAGACCAGTTCCGGATCGTACTTCTCAACCAGTTCCGCCTGGCGCGCCAGCCAGTCGTCGAGCCAGGCCTGCGACACGTGGGTGTAATCGCCGAACAGGTCCGCGTCGCCGCCGGCACCCAGTATGCGGCTTTGGGCAGGGCCATAGAGGCCGGCATTGGCGGGATCGGACACGTCCGAGGGGATCTTGCGGCCTTCGTCGAAGAACCAGTTGTTCTCGGCGCGGTGCGACGACAGGGCAAAGTGCAGTCCCTCGGCGCGCACCGCCTTCGATATCTCGGCCAGCACGTCTCGCTTGGGGCCCATCTTGACGGCGGTGTAATCGGACAGGTGGCTGTCGAACATCGAAAAGCCATCGTGGTGTTCGGCGACCGGCACGACATAGCGGGCGCCGGCTGCCCCGAACAGCTTTGCCCAATCGCTGGCATCAAAGGCCTCGGCCTTCAGCATCGGGATGAAGTCCTTGTAGCCGAACCTGTCCTGGGGGCCATAGGTCTTGATGTGGTGCTCGAAAGCCGGATTGCCCTTTGCGTACATGTTGCGGGAGTACCACTCACCGCCAAAGGCCGGGATGGAGTAGACGCCCCAGTGGATGAAAATGCCGAACTTGGCGTCGGCATACCATTGCGGGACTTTAAAATCTTGCAGCGACCCCCAGTCCGGTCGGAAGGGACCGTCGCGGCTGCCCTTTTCGACTTCGGAAAGCCAGCGCTTACGCTCAGGGTTAAACTTGCGGACGGCCCTCTGCCAGGCCTCATCGCGTTGATCAGGTGTCGTATTGTCGTTTGAGGCGGCGCGCACGGGACCTGCCAATCCGCTCATCAGTCCGGCCGCGGCAAGTCCGCTCAGGAGGCTGCGGCGAGAGAAACGAATGGTGTCGGGGGTCATGCGTGCATCTCCATAGGCTTACCGGCAATGTGAATTCAGGCAGCTTCCGAAGACGGACCCATGACGCGGCGGCGTCAATAAAAAATTTCAGCGCGATCCACCACACAGACCGTGCTTCGG
>CAMLLA010000172.1 GCA_946480525.1 uncultured Asticcacaulis sp.
TGGCAATCGCGTAAAGCCAAGGCCAAGCAGCGCCTGCGCGAAATGGCCGATGGCCTTATTCAACTCGCCGCGGCGCGCGCCTTGCGCGAAGGTACGCACATCGATCCGCCGTCGGGACTTTACGACGAATTCTGCGCGCAGTTTCCGTACGAAGAGACCGACGACCAGCTCAACGCCATCGCCGACGTGCTCGAAGACCTGGGCAAGGGCCAGCCGATGGACCGCCTGATCTGCGGCGATGTCGGCTTCGGCAAGACCGAAGTGGCCCTGCGTGCCGCATTTGTGGTCGCCATGTCGGGTCAGCAGGTAGCCATCGTCTGCCCGACGACGCTTTTGGCGCGTCAGCACTTCAAGACCTTCAGCCAGCGCTTCCAGGGCTGGCCGGTACGCGTCCGTCAGCTGTCGCGCCTGGTCGGCCGCAAGGACGCCGACGAGACGCGCGAAGGCCTGAAGAAAGGTGAAGTCGAGATCGTCATTGGAACGCATGCTCTGTTGTCCGAACAGGTGGCGTTCAAGGAGCTGGGCCTCGTCATTGTCGACGAGGAGCAGCACTTCGGCGTCAAGCACAAGGAAAAGCTGAAGACCTTCCGTGCCGACGTCCACATGCTGGCCCTGTCGGCGACGCCGATACCGCGCACCCTGCAGATGGCGCTGTCGGGCATCCGCGACATGTCGATCATCGCCACGCCGCCGGTCGATCGCATCGCTGTGCGCACCTATGTCCTGCCTTATGATCCGGTGGCTTTGCGCGAGGCCCTGTTGCGTGAAAAGTATCGCGGCGGCCAGGCCTATTACGTCGTGCCGCGCTTGAGCGACCTGCCGGACGTCGCCGACTTCCTGCGCAACCAGGTGCCGGAAATCAAGTTCATCACCGGTCACGGCCAGCTGTCGCCAACGGCTTTGGAAGACGTCATGACGGCCTTCTACGACGGCCAGTACGACGTGCTGTTATCGACCACCATCGTCGAATCCGGCCTCGACGTGCCGACCGCCAATACCCTGATCGTCCACCGCGCCGACATGTTCGGCCTGGCGCAGCTCTATCAGATCCGCGGCCGGGTGGGTCGGTCCAAGTCGCGCGCCTATGCGTACCTTACGACGCCGGCGCACAAGACGCTGAGCCTCGCTTCAGAAAAGCGCCTCAAGGTCTTGCAATCGCTCGATAATCTCGGCGCCGGCTTCCAGCTGGCCAGCCACGACCTCGACATTCGCGGCGGCGGCAACCTGCTGGGCCACGAACAGTCGGGCCACATTCGCGAAATCGGCGTCGAGCTATACCAACAGATGCTGGAAGACGCCGTCGCCGAACTGCGTGCAAAGACAGAGGACAGCCTGACCGACAATCGCAGCTGGTCGCCGCAGATCAATGCCGGCGCCGCTGTCATGATCCCCGAAGCCTATATCCCCGATCTCAACATCCGTTTGGCCCTCTATCGCCGCGTCTCGGAGGCCGAAAAGCTGGCCGATCGCGAAGCCCTGGCGTCGGAACTGATCGATCGCTTCGGCCCGATCCCGCAAGAAGCCGAACAACTGCTGAAAGTGGTTGGAATCAAGGGCCTGTGCCGGGAAGCCAATGTCGCCAAGATCGATGTCGGGCCCAAGGGCGCGGTCGTCACCTTCCGCAATGACAGCTTCGTCAATCCGATGGGCCTGGTGAAATTCACCCAAAGCCAGCCGAACTGGCGCCTGCGTCCCGATCAGAAGATGTCAGTCGTCGGTGAGTGGCCGGACGCAGGCCAACGGCTGATCGCGGCGGAAAAGATCGTCAAGGAATTGGCACGGCTGGCGACGGAGAACTGAAGCTGTTGCGCCAGATCTCAGTGCCTTCAGAAAGAATCCGCCGCCTTTTGCGAGCCTCGGCGCGGGTCAGCACCAAACCTGTTTTCGCCTTTGTTCCCGGGGAGTACCGCCAACACGGCGGTCGTCAGGACGAGCAGCCAGAAAGCCGAAGCGTAAAGCCAAGGTTCTGCGTAACTTCCTCGAAAAGCGTTGGAAGAAGCGGTAAAAAGTGCCAGTACGAATTGCAGTAGGTAAACAGCGCCGGGCCATCCGCTTAGTCCGGCATCGTGTAACCGTCTTGCCGCCGAAGCGGCAAGCGGCCATGCCAGACAGGCCAGAAGCAAGAGGACCGCCGAATAGCTGGCGGCGTGTACTGGAACCCTATAAAAAAGCAGAATCATCAGCACGGGCGAAGGAAGTTGCCACAGTCCGATAATCGCAATTCCCGTCAGTGCAAAAGGCAGCCGCCGCGTGCGGCCCGTGAACGACACCAGCTGTTTTACAGACGTCAAGTGTCCTCCAGGCGCATGTGCATCACACCGCCTGACGACCACGCGCGCCAACGGCTTCGGCGGCACGGGTAAGCGCCACGGCCGCTGGTTCACCTTCCAGCATCTCGGCAACACCGACCTCGAATTCAACGACATAGGGCGCCTTGCCCTGGCCGGAATCGAATGCCGTACAGCCGATGACGGCAGCAATCCGTTCGGCGACATTGCGCGCGGCGGTCAGGGGCGTCGCCGGCAGGGCCAGGGCGAACACGTCGTTTGACAGGCGCCCTCCGGTGTCTTCGGCGCGGACAAGGCGCGCGATCATAGAGCCAATCTGCGGTACGGCATTGTCGAGCAGTTTCTTGGCGCGGGCGCGAACGACCTCAGGGGTATCGGCGATCTTCAGGACGCAGATGCTGAGAGGACGATTGCGCGCATCGGCTGCCTTCGACAGCCGTGCCAGGTGCGACGCGAACAGATCGCGGCCGAACAGGCCCGTTGCCTTGTCGATTTCCGGATTACGCCGCATCGATTCCAGCGTCTTGCGGATCGTCAGCTGACGCCTGTGGCTGCGCGCCAGGCGCATCAGCCGGTCGGCGATTTCCTGGACGCCGGCCTGGGCGTTGGCGATGTCATTGACACCCCGCAGGTAGGCATCGCCGAGATCGAGTTCAACCGCCTCATTCAGGCGCAGCAGCACGGGCGTGTGATAAAGCCGCGTATTGCGTCGCATGCCCGACGCGACCGACAGCGCTTCGGACGGTTGTTCGCCACTCCACAGCAGCACTGCGTCGAAGCTCTTGTCGTGCAGGTAATCAAAGGCGCTGTAGCTCGACAGGGCGGCGATCGTCTCGGCGCCCCGACGGCGCAGTTCATGCGTCAGCGCCAGATATTCCGGATGGGGCTGGCCGATCGACAGCAGGCTCAAAGGCGCCTGGTCCTGCATCAGCCGGTCGGCCTGTTCGACGGGTATATCGAAGGTCTGACAGCGCGTGTCGTATTCTTCTTCGGCGACGCAGGCGCGCACCATGTGCTCGACTGTCAGCAGGATCTGCTGAGGATGCGCCGCGCGCGTAAAGGCCATATCCCAGCCTTCCGGAACCTGGAAACCGTCGTCGTTGCGCGCCATTATGATCGGTACACGGCGCGGCCAGGCAGCGGCGCGCAACTTATCCAGCAGGTAGGGCGTGGCAATTTCGCTGGCTTCATCGACCATGACCGCTTCGATCGGCAGGTCCGACAAGGCAGCATAGGCAGCGTCGGGATGGCGCGCACTCAGCGTCCGCAATCCCAGCCGGTCGAGCTCATCGCTCATGCCCTGCATCCAGCCATCGGCCTGGCCCAGCAGCAAGAGACGGGGATTGATACTCACGCGTTTAGCACTCCCGAAGACAACGACTCAACGTGTTCAACGACTGGATACCAGTCTTAAGGCGTAACAGTAAACAGACTCACTCATAACTCACGCGTTTCCGGCCTCCTCTGCGCGGCTCACGCGAAAAACCCAATAATTGTCGTGGGCTTCCTGCGCTTCAAGGACAAGACCGTTCTGCGTGCAGAAGTGCGGAACGTCTATCTGGGCCATCGGATCGTCGGCCAGAAGCGTCACGCATTCAACCGATTGCAGGGCGCGGCGCAGTTTCAGCGTCGGGACCGGGCAGCGGTGGCCGCGGGCATCGAGAGTGAGGGCATTATCGGGCATCGGAAATATTTTGGGCCATTGTGGAGAAGATGTCTCGCACAACGGCCCAAAATCGCAATCCATTCGTTGTTATCAGGCGGCCTTTTTCAAGGGGCGCAGGGTCTTCAGCTTCGCGGCATGCGCCTTGATCAGGCCTTGAGTCGAGGTATCAGTATTAAAAACGCTGTACCAGCCTTGCGGTTCATGCGGCGGGTCACCGACATAGGCGGTTTCGCCGCGCAGCATCTTGTAGTCCTTGTGCAGGGCACGGCCGGCACCGCCCCAGGCCCAGAAGTTCGATCCAGCCACCGGCGTGTCGTGGCTGATGGCGTCTTCCACGGCCTTGTAGATCATGGCGTAGAACCTGTCCTTGTAGACGGTCGGCGTGCCGGGTTCATAGGCCGTATCGTCGCGCGGGAAGCCGAACTCTTCGAATACCACAGGCTTGCCCAGCTTCTGCGCCATCTTGATATGGGCATTAATGTAGGTCTGGACCTTGGCTGCGCCTGCATCAAAGGTGCCGGCCAAATTCTTGCCGTCAACCCACGACCAGTTCTGCGGCCAGATATGCGCCGTCAGGTAGTCGATGTGTTCATGAGCCTTTTCAACGATATGCGCCTGATTGTTGGCGCCCATCAGACCCTCGTGGCCAAGCGAGACCAGGTGGTTCTTATCGAGCGAACGGATCAACGCCGCCGTGTCCTTGATCCAGCCGTAATAGGCCTGTTCGTTGGCCGCGACCGAGGCTTCCGATCCGCCCGGACGCGGCTCGTTTGAAAGCTGCCAGGCCATGACGGTCGGGTCGTCGGCATAGGGCTTGCCGGTGATGGAGTTGGTCCGCGTGACGATCTTACGGACGTTGGCGTAGTAAACGTCCTTGGCCGCCTGGCTGTGATAGAATTTCGACGATTCATTGGCGAATTCCGGCCACGGATGGGCAGGGTCGCCGGCGTTGATATAATGACCACCGTTGACATAGTACTGCAGTGTCATCATGCCTCCCGACCACTCCCAGAAATTGGTCAGGTACAACACGGCGCGCATGTCGCGCTTCTTCATTTCCGCCAGCAGGTAGTCGAGCCCGGTCAGCAGGTCGTCATTATAATCGCCCGGCTTGTTGAGGGTCGCCGGGTCGAGCGAATTGTTGAGCGGCGACAGTTCCGACAGGGCCAGGACGCGCAGGTTGTCGATCCCCAGCGCCTTCATATCGTCCAGTTCCTTACCCAGGCGCGCGCGGTCGCCAAAGGCCGCCGTCGACCCCAGATAGGCGCCGTACCAGATATTGGCGCCGACATAACGGTAGGTTTCACCGCGCAGTTTGAAGACCGTACCTTCGACGGTAACGAACTCGGACGACGCCCTGGTTTTGGCCTTCCCATTCTTTCGTGCCTTGGCGTCTGCAAGGCCCGTAGCAGACAGGCCTGCGGTGGCGATGGCGCCAGCCAACAGGCCGCGGCGTGAAACGGATGTCATATGATGTCCTCCTGCTGAATTATTCTTTTGGCCGTCACTTCGGCATAAGCCAATTTAGTAATCCACAATAATGAAATATGAAATATTTAATCGTCGGATTAATCAAAATTGTTTGGCCATACCGGGTAATACCACCTGAGCATTACCGAGTATGCCCATGAAAAACTGGGATAAAATGACATGTGTCGCCAGCCGCGCAGCGCTGCAAAGTCAAGCAGCGAGCCCCAATCACCATCAACCTTCCGCCAGCCGCAAAACTACGCATCCAACAAATGTTAGACCTGTAAGGAATCGCGCGGGAGCAGGCCTTGAGGACACTTTAGCGTCCCCCGAATCTATGAGAGATATCAAAGGGTCGCGCCATTTGTTTAATGATCAGTTAAGCCGGGACCGTGACGACGGTCGAACCTTTTTCCAGCAACGCATAGCCGTTCATCCGGCGATAAGGCCGCAGACGCTCTTCTGGAGCAAACCGCATGAAAAAGCGACCAATCGGCCCGGCAGGAAGGTCCCGACCAACCTTACGGCCTTCTTCCCCGATGAAGCGCAAATCGGCCACTTGCCAATGTCGCTCAGCAAAGAAACGCGGCCACGATTCCAACTCCCCACCAGGATCGAACAGGAAAGGGGCGTTGTGTTCCAGGCGCCTGCGTATGCCGCTGCGCGCCGTGATGGTCTGGAAAAAGGGTGACGAATACTCGGCGATCCAGAATGCAATATTTTCCTGGGCATCAAGGTCATGCGCCAGATCGCTGACGGCGTCATTGCCGAGATAGGGAATAACGCCCTCGGTTAAGACCAGTATCTTTCGGCCACGCGCATTGACGTCGGCCAACAGGTTAAGGCGCGCCTCGTCGTTGGCCAGGTCGCACGCGATCCGGTCGAGTCGACAGACGGGCTTTTCATCCGCCAAGGCCTCGGTTTTATAGTCGATCATATGAGCAAAGTCGGCTTCGACCCACTGGAAGTCCGTCGGCAGGTCAAGACGGTAGGGACGGGTGTCCAGTCCTGCGCCAATGTTAAGCACCAGGTCGACACCGTCCTCAATCGCATTTTGAATCAAGGCATCGATAATCCAGGTCCGGACCGACAATGTCCACCGCATGGCACGTTCGGCGCCCATGTGCTTAGCTACACGCCTGCCGCGGTCTCCGGCCAATCTCTCAGCGAGAGGATCCCGGAATAACGCATCGGGCCGCCGGGTTTCGACGGCGCGATAGTGCGCGACCCAAAACGCGGTATCCGATACGTGCTCTACCGTCTCAGCCATTCTCAGCTCTCCGGAATATTTCCACCTCGTCTTAGGACCGTCGCAGCGGTCACACAAGGCTTACGACCGGCTTATGCCAAGGCGCGAATGCGGCATGCCAAGATTATGCTGGGACTGATAACCTTACGGTCTCGGCTGGGTTATACATAGGAGACGACAATGGATATCTCACGGATGAACGAAAGCGGCGTTCTGCGACGTCCGATGAGCAAGGAAAACAAGGCAGGTCTCGCGCTGGTTCTTTTCGCCTTACTGGCCTTCGGCGGATATTCGCTGATGTTTTTCGTAGGCTTCCTGGGTGATATTTTGAATTAAAGAAGGACGGCGATCGCCGTCCTTTTTTTAGCGGTCGTCGCGCCGTCCTGGACCACGACGCGGTACATAACCGGCATCATGCCGGACTTCCGGCCACGTCCGATCCCGATCGACGGGATGATAGTCATTGTACTGGTAGCGCGTACGATCATCGGATCTCGCATATTCGCGCCTTTGCTCGTCACGATAACGGTCTTGCTGAGGGCGGCGGTCATAGTCGTCGCGATCGCGATAGCCGCGCTGAAGCCGTGTATAATCGTCATCATAGTCCCGGCGCGAGCTGTAACGGCCTTGATCGTCGCGGCTCCAGTCACGGTGACGCAGCTGGTCGCCCTGTGAGGCCCAACCAGAACGGGGCTGTTCGCGGTAGTCGTCATAGCGGCGTTCGCCGATCTGCGACCAGTGTCGGCGCTCGTCATAGCGTTCCGGCGGACGTTCCTGATTGCCATAGCGGCGGTAGTCATCGGCATAACCGCGGCTGTAGCCTTCATAGTCCTCACGTTGCTCGTCGTCCCAACGGCTGCGTTGCTCTCCGTCACGCCACAACTCGCGCTCCTGCCGGCGATAGGCGTCCTGGTCTTCGAAAAGGTTGCGCTGGCCGCGATCGTGCGCTTCGTAACCATAGTCACGACGGCGCGGTTCATCGTCATAGCTGTAACCTCCGCGATAATCGTCGTCCGGGCGGCTGCGCGGACGAGTGGCGCGCCGCGGTTCGCGGCTGTCGTCGTCGGTCGCAAATCGGCCATACTCGTCACGCTTGCGACTTTGGGCGGCTTCAGAGGCTTGTCTTGCGCGGTCGTCGGAAATTCCGGCTGCCTGATCAGGCGACTGTCCTTCGCCACCGGCAATCGTCGCCGCCTCGACAGTCGCATTGGCGGAGGACACCTTTTCCTTCGACGCCTCGGTTTGGGTTTTTTTGTCTTGATTGTCTGGCATGACGCATCCTTTTCGGAATAGCAGTGCGGAACGGCACGAAAGCCAAGGGCTGTGCCATGTCCAGTCCGTGGAATCCTAGGAGCGCGTCGGTAAGATTGGCATGCCTATGGGCCGGAACCGTTGCAAATGTTCCGTAAGGCGAGGGCGAGGGGGCGGGTTTAAGAAGCAGTGGCGGACAGAGTGAGATTGGCTGCGCTACGCTGCGCCGAAACCTGCGCTGCGCTCCGGTTTTCGAACTCGCTTCATTTCCGTGAGTTCGAGACCTCACTCTTGCACTTCATATCGAAGATATGAAGTGGCGGACAGAGTGAGATTCGAACTCACGGTAGGCTTCCACCTACGGCGGTTTTCAAGACCGCTGCCTTAAACCACTCGG
>CAMLLA010000173.1 GCA_946480525.1 uncultured Asticcacaulis sp.
CATCGGCCGCCGCGGCCAGAACGTCCGCCTGGCGTCGCAGCTGACCGGCTGGCAGGTCGACATCATTACCGAAGCCCAGGATTCCGAGCGTCGCCAGAAGGAATTCGCCGAGCGCACCGCCCTGTTCCAGGAAGCGCTCGACGTCGATGAGGTTATCGCCCAGCTGCTGGTCACCGAGGGCTTCTCGACGGTCGAAGACCTGGCCTATGTCGACGAAAACGAAATCGCCGTCATCGAAGGCTTCGACGAAGACACCGCCCAGGAGCTTCAGGCCCGTGCACGCGACTTCCTGGAAAAGGAAGCCGCCGAGCAGGACGCCAAGCGCAAGGAGCTGGGTGTCGAGGACGACGTGCTGAGCCTGCCGGGTGTAACGCTTCCCTGGGCCGTGGCGCTGGGCGAGGCCGGCGTCAAGTCGGTCGAGGACGTGGCGGATCTGGCCACCGACGAAGTGCGTGGCGGCTTCGAACAGCGTGACGGTGAGCGGGTCCGCGTTCCGGGCGCGCTTGAAAGCTTCAACCTCTCCGTCCAGGACGCCGAGAACCTGATCCTCAATGCCCGCATCGCGCTGGGCTGGATCGAAGCTCCGGCCGTCGAAGACGAGGCGGCGGAAGACGATTTTGCTGAGGAGGGCGCCGATGTCGCCACAGCAGAACAATGAGGTCGCAGCGCTAACCGAAACGGATGCCGTCTCTGCTTTGGATGAAGCAGAGACCGGCGTCGTGTGTGAAACGCCGTCGGGCCGGTTGCCGGCCCAGCGGCGCGATGTTGCGTCCGGTGAAAGCACGGATACGGACAGTATGATCCGCTTCGTCGTCTCGCCGGACGGCATGCTCGTGCCCGACGTGGCGCATAAGCTGCCCGGACGTGGAATATGGCTCCGCTCCGAACGGCCCGCCCTTGAAATTGCGATCCGCAAGAACATATTTGCGAGAGCGGCGAAGCGTCAGGTCAAGACCGACCCAGGCCTGGTTGAACAGGTGCATGGTCTCCTGCGCCGCCGTTGCCTTGATCTGCTGGGGTTGGCGCGACGCGAAGGCCTCCTGGTCAGTGGCTATGAAAAAATTCTCGGTAACGTGAAGGCGGGAAAAATCGCCTGGCTCATCGAAGCGACGGACGGTTCGGCCGATGGCCGCAATCGCATCCTGGCAGCCAACCGTGCGGCGCAAGGGCGGGCAAAAATCTGCGGTTGTTTCGACAATCAGGATTTGAGTTTGGCTTTAGGGCTGGAAAATGCGATACACGTTGCACTCCTGCCGGGACGGCGCGTGGAACGCTGGTCCACGGAAATGAAACGATTGTCTGGATTTGAGCCCCTCGTTCCTGCTGCATGGGAGGGGCCTGGCGGACCCGACGGGTAACGGTCTCCACCGACCAAATGGTATTTTCAAGGCCCGGCGAAGACCGGTCAGCGAAAAATCTACGAATTATTTGTCAAATCGGAAAGTTCGCATCTGGCGGACTTCGCAAGGGTTAAGTAAAGCAAGCCGCATGAGCGACACTAAAGACGACAAGACCAACAACGATCAGAACCGTGAGGGCCGCACCCCCCTTACGCTGAAGCCGCGCGTGGGCGGCAATGTTTCGACGGGTACGGTGAAGCAGAGCTTCAGCCACGGCCGGTCGAAAACCGTGGTGGTCGAAACCAAGCGCCGCATCGGCACACCGCCGGCGGGCGCCCCGGGCGCACCTGCCCGTCCGTCGCACGATACAAATCTGGCGGCGCGGCCAAATCCGGCGCCCAGCGCGCCGCGTCCGCAATCCTCGCAACCGCAGCGGTCTTCCGGACCCGGCGGACTGCGGCAGGAAGAGCAGGATGCCCGTCAACGTGCTATTCAGGCCGCGCTCGCCGAGCAGCAGCGCCGTGATGCCGAAGCCCAGGCCGCAGCCGCCCGCGCGGCGGCTCAGGCTGCCGCAGCACAGGCGGCCGCCCGTCCGGAACCGGTTGCCGAAGCGCCCAAGCCGGTCGTCGAGGCTGCTCCGGCCCCTGCACCTCAGCCCGCCCCGCAACCAGCTGCGCAGGCCGCTGCCCCGGCTGCCGCACCGGTTCGTGAAGCCGCGCCGCAACGCGATGTTCCGCAGTTCCGCAATGAGCGCGCACCGCGTTACGACCAGCGCGCACCGCGCGAAGGTCATCAGGCACGTGACGGTCAACGCGATGGGCAACGTGCGCCTTATCCGCCCCGCGATGGAAACCGCGACGGTCAGCGTTCGGACTTCCGTCCGCGCGACGGCCAGCCGCCCAGGGACGGTCAACGCAGCGACGGTCGTCCGCCGTACCCACCCCGCGACGGCAACCGTGACGGTCAGCGCAGCGACAGCCGTCCGCCGCGCGATCCGAACCGTCCTTTCACACCGCGCGACCCCAACGCGCCGCGCCCGCCGCGTGATCCCAACCGGCCCTACACGCCGCGCGACCCCAATGCGCCGCGCCCGCCGCGCGAAGGGGGTGAGCGCAGCGAAACCGTTCGTTACAGCGCCAACTCCCCGCGTCCGCCCCGCATGGGCGGCGGCGGTGTGTCCGCCAACGCACCGGCGACCCCTGAAGTCGATCGTATCCGCTCCAGCCGTGGCACCGCCGGCCCTGTCAAGACGACCCGTGACGATGATGATCGTGGCGGTCGTGGCCCCGCTGGTACGCGCGGCAAGGCCGGTGCACCGGTCAAGGCCGTGTCGCAGACCCGGGGTGAGCCCAAGCGTCGCGAAGGCCGCCTGACCCTGCAAGCCGTTGTCGGAGATGACGAGGGCGCCGCCGACCGCATGCGTTCGCTGGCCTCGGTCCGCCGGGCGCGCGAACGTGAACGCGAAAAGCGCAAGGGCAGCCAGGTCGAACAGGCCCGCGTCTCACGCGAAGTCGTCATTCCCGACGTCATCACGGTCCAGGAACTGTCCAACCGTATGGCTGTCCGCGCCGTCGACATCATCAAGATGCTGATGAAGCAGGGGATGATGCTCAAGATCAACGACGTGATCGATACCGACACCGCCGAACTGGTGGCTTCGGAATTCGGCCACACCGTCAAGCGCGTCTCCGAAGCCGACGTCGAAGAAGGTTTCATCTCGGCCGAAGACCACGAAGGTGACACCGTGCCGCGTCCGCCGGTCGTGGCTGTCATGGGTCACGTCGACCACGGCAAGACCTCGCTGCTCGATGCCCTGCGCAAGACCGACACCGCCGGTGGCGAAGCCGGAGGCATCACCCAGCATATCGGCGCCTACCAGGTCCGCCTGCCGTCGGGTGAAAAGGTTACCTTCCTCGATACGCCGGGTCACGCCGCGTTTTCGGCCATGCGCGCCCGTGGCGCCAATGTCACCGATCTCGTCGTGCTGGTCGTGGCGGCGGACGACGGCGTCATGCCGCAGACCGTCGAAGCCATCAACCACGCCCGTGCCGCCAATACGCCGATCATCGTTGCCGTCAACAAGATCGACAAGCCTGGCGCCCAGCCGCAGAATATCATCAACGAGCTTCTGCAGCATGAAATCGTCGTGGAATCCCTGGGTGGTGAAACCCAGGTCGTCGAAGTCTCGGCCAAGACCGGCCAGGGCCTGGACAGCCTGATCGAAGCCATTCTGCTGCAGTCGGAAGTGCTGGACCTGCGCGCCAATCCGGACCGCACCGCCGAAGGCGTGGTCATCGAAGCCAAGCTCGACAAGGGCCGCGGTCCTGTGGCGACCGTCCTGGTGAAGCGCGGTACGCTGAAGCGCGGCGACATCATCGTTGCCGGTTCCAGCTTCGGCCGTGTTCGCGCCCTGATCAACGAGCGCAACGAGCAATTGCCGGAAGCCGGTCCTTCGGAACCCGTGGAAGTCCTCGGTCTCGACGAAGCGCCGAGCCCCGGCGACGCCTTCGCCGTGGTCGAAAACGAAGCGCGTGCCCGCGAAATCACCGATTACCGCGAACGTCTGCGTCGCGAAAAGACCCTGGCCCCTGTTGGCGCCGTGTCTTTGACCGACATGATGTCGAAGCTGGCCGACAAGAAGGTCAAGGAGCTTCAGCTCATCATCAAGGCAGACGTGCAAGGGTCGGCCGAAGCCATCATCGGTTCGCTGGAAAAGGTTGGCAACGAGGAAGTCCGTGCGCGGATCATCCATTCCGGCGCCGGCGCCATCACCGAATCCGACGTGCAGCTGGCCAAGGGTTCCAACTCACCGATCATCGGCTTCAACGTCCGTGCCTCCAAGCAGGCGCGTGACCTGGCCGAACGCGAAGGCGTGGAAATCCGCTACTACGCGATCATCTACGACCTGATCGACGACATCAAGGGCGTGCTGTCCGGCATGCTGGCGCCGATCCAGCGCGAAACCTTCCTCGGCAACGCGGAAGTGCTGGAAGTCTTCGACATCACCAAGGTCGGCAAGGTCGCCGGCTGCCGTGTCACCGAAGGCCGCGTGGAAAAGGGCGCCCGCGTCCGTATCCTGCGCGACAACGTCGTCATCCAGGAAATGGGCGTCCTGTCGACGCTCAAGCGCTTCAAGGACGAGGTCAACTCGGTGGTCGTGGGTCAGGAATGCGGTATGGCGTTCAATGGCTTCCAGGACCTCAAGGCCGGCGACTTCATCGAATGCTTCACGGTCGAAGAGATCAAGCGCACGCTGTAAGATTGGAGAAATAAGCCCGGGTTTACCCGGGCTTATTTATAAGGTTAGGGGCCTTTAAGCGCCTTTGGGGGATGAATGACTGGGGGAATAGTTGCCGTCCTCGTCCTAATTGCCATAGGACTGTTGAGGAATAAAATGGGTGACAAAAGTTACGACAACCTCGTGATTACCATTTTCAAGTGGTGGTTTGGGCTTGCCGCAGCATTTTTTGTCGGTGCATTCATATATGGAAAGATTGTGAATTAAAGATTCTTCTTTAGTTTAAAATCTTTGAATTTTCTCAAACTTTAGCATCTATGACAGCAATATGCTCGACTCGACTCAATTCGACCCTTCGCACCACGTCCTGATCATCAAATGCCCGGATACGCGCGGTATCGTCGCGGCTGTGTCGGGGTATCTGAACGACAACGACATCTCGATCGTCGAGTCGAACCAGTTCAACGACGCACAGGGTGATATCTTCTACGTCCGTGTCGTCTTCCGTCAGGCTGGCCCCAAGATGCCGCCGATGGCGACACTGCGCGATGGTTTCAAGCCGATCGCCCACCGCTTCAACATGGATTGGGACATCTTTAACCTGTCGCGCAAGCCCAAGGTGCTGATCGCGGTGTCGAAGTTCGGCCACTGCCTGTACGAACTGCTGCACCGCTGGCGTTCCGGCCTGCTGCCGGTCGATATCGCCTGCGTCATGTCGAACCACGAAGACATGCGTTCCTTCGTCGAATGGAACGGCGTGCCCTATGTCCACTTACCCGTCGGCAAGGACAACAAGGCCGAGCAGGAAGCGCAGTTTCTCGACCTCATCGATCAGCACCAGGCCGATCTCGTCGTGCTGGCGCGCTACATGCAGATTCTGTCGGATGATCTGGCGCGCAAGCTGGAAGGGCGTTGCATCAACATTCACCACTCCTTCCTGCCGAGCTTCAAGGGCGCCAAGCCATACCATCAGGCGCACCAGCGCGGCGTGAAGATCATCGGTGCGACGGCGCACTATGTGACGTCGGATCTCGACGAAGGCCCGATCATCGAGCAGGACGTCCAGCGCGTCCACCACGGCCACACGCCGGAGCAGCTGGTGGCCATCGGTCAGGACATCGAAGCGCGCGTTCTGGCGCGTGCCGTGACTTGGCACGCCGAACGCAGAGTCATGATCAACGGTAGCAAGACAATAGTTTTTAGCTGATGCCTTAGCCCCCTCTCCCCGAGTGAGGGGAGAGGGTTAGGGTGAGGGGTTGTTCGGAAGATGTTGAGCGCGCGATGCCGGCAGTAGCCCCCTCATCCGCCGCAGCAAGCTGCGTCACCTTCTCCCCTCAGGTGGGGAGAAGGGATTTTACGTCGATCTTTTTACAAATGGCACATTGACCGTCAGATAAGTCGCGGCGCGCCACAGCCACTCGACCGGGCCATAAACAAAGCCCTTGAACCACAGGTGCGCGAAGACGACCTGGGCGGCGAAAGCGCCCAACCCAATCAGCACGGCTTCGCTTTGCGTCATGGTGGCGTGCAGCCCCAGGCCGAAGCTGTAGAAGACCGGCACGAAGATCAGCGATTGCAGCAGGTAGAGCGTCAGCGTCATGCGCCCGGCCGGCGCCAGCACGTTCAGCACCTTGCCGGCGAACCCATAATAGAGCGCGGTGAAGCCGAAGAAGAGGCTGAACATCACGCTGAGGTCGAACCAGCCGGCCACCATCGATCCCCACAATGAGCGCGGCATGAAGACGGCGTCCGATGTCGGCATCAGGTTGGTCAGCATGTCCCTGGTGTGCCACAGGCCAAGCGCAGCGGTCAGCGCCACGACAAAGCCGATCACGCGCGTCTTGCCGAACTTTTCCGGCGCGCCAAAGAAGCTGATGCGGCCCAGCACCATGCCGATCAGCGACAGACCCAGGATCTGGCTGAGGCGGCCGGATTCGTACATGAAGGCCCACTTGAACGGATGGCCATCGACCCAGTTCATGCGGATGGTTTCCATCAGGCTCTTGCCGGTCAGATAGGCTTCGGGGACCTTGCCGCTCCAGAAACTGAACGGCTGGTTGGCCCATGCCGCGCCATTCAGCGCGCTGTATGCCTGGAAAATCATGATCGGCTGAAGCAGGAACAGGATGCCTAAAGCCATCACCAGCGCATTGGATTTCAAGCGATAGAAGGGCACCAGGAAAAGGCCCATCAGCGCCAGCACTTCGAGGATATCGCCGCGATACCACAGGCCGTGGATCAGGCCGATAACGCCCAGCACCGCCAGCCGCCACACGAAACGGCCGGTGAAATCCTTACCCTTGCTTGCCGACCGGTCCATGATGATGAAGAAGGACACACCGAAGCACAGGGCCAGCAGGGCAAAGGCCTTGCCGGCGAATACGGTGAACACCGCGTCGTGCCATAGAAGCTGAACCGGGTCAGTCACCGGGTGTGCCCAGTAAAGCTCGAACAATTCCGGCATATGCACGATGAACAGTCCGAACAGTGCGAAGCCGCGCAGAGCATCCAGCCCCTCCATGCGCGGCACGAAGTCGATTTTTTGAGCAGCCATTGAGGCCCCCTCCCAAACATATTGCAGCTGACTTTGCGAAAATCGCAGCGCTGCTTGTTGTATTTGCCCATGCATAACCTGCATCCGGCATTTTGCGATAGAAAATTCGCCGAAAAAGCCTATATGAGCCGGATGAAACGTAACTCTTACAACGACAAGTCCCAGAAGCGCGCCGGCGATAAGATGCACGGCCGCACGTCTGGCGAGCTTGGTCCCAGCCAGCGCCAGCTGCGCGCCGGTGAGCTGGTGCGTCACGCCCTGGTGGAAATCCTGCGCGAAGAAGACGTCCACGACGAGGCCCTGCAGAACATCTCGATTACTGTGACCGAGGTCCGCTGTTCGCCCGATCTGCGCCATGCGACAGTCTTCGTAGAGCCTCTGGGTGCCGGCCTGGGTGGTGTCAGCATCAAGCCGGACCAGATCGGCCCGGCGATTGCGGCTTTGAACGCGCACTCCAAGTTTTTCCGTGGTGTTCTTGGCCGCCGGATCGACATGAAGTTCACGCCGGACCTGCGCTTTCTGCACGACGAAAGCTTCAACGAAGCGGCGCGCATTGACGCCCTGTTCCTGCGCCCCGAGATCGCGCGCGACCTGCGTCATAATGACGATGAGAATGAAGAAGATTAAGTAAGAAACCCCACCACCGCTGCGCTACGCTTGCGGTCCCCCTCCCCATCGCTACGCGACAGGGAGGAGTGATCGCGCTCTGTATCTCCTCCCTGTGCCGAAGGCATGGGGAGGGGGACCATCGAGCAAAGCGAAGATGGTGGTGGGGTTTCTTTCTTTCCAACAACGGACACCCAATGGCCCGAAAGAAAAAAGGCGATCCGGTTCATGGCTGGGTCTGCCTCGACAAACCCTATGAGATGACTTCGACAGCTGCCGTGTCGAAGATCCGCTGGCTGTTCCAGGCGCAGAAGGCAGGCCATGCCGGCACGCTCGATCCGCTGGCCACTGGCATCCTACCGATCGCGCTCGGTGAAGCGACCAAGACCGTGCCGTACCTGATGGAAGCGGACAAGGTCTACAGCTTCACCATCACCTTCGGTAAGACGACGGACTCCTACGATGCCGAAGGTACGGTCACAGCAGAATCTGATGCCCGCCCGGCGCGCGAAGTCGAAGTGTTCGACAGATCGGAAGAGCACACGTCTGAACTCCAGTCACGGAAGAGAATCTCGGAT
>CAMLLA010000174.1 GCA_946480525.1 uncultured Asticcacaulis sp.
AGACAACGGCGTCAACGGCCTCGACGAAGCCCTGACCGCGCCAGCGGTAGTCGAGGCCGACGCGCGTGCGCTCCGACGTGTCGTGGCCATCGAGCTTCAGCGTCGTCGCCGAACGCGACGAAAGCACCTCGGAGAAGATTTCACTTTCATAGGTCTCGGCCGTCAGGCGCAGGCGGTGACCTTCGGCGGGGACGTAGACCAGCTTACCGAACAGAAGACTGGAGGAGATGTCCTGCGGGTTGGCGACGGTGCGGGCAGAGGTCGATGTGGCATTGCTGCCCATCGTTTCCTGCTCCTGGCCTTCGCGAGCCGTCAGGGCCAACATGCCGGACCACTTGTCGGATTTGCCGGCAAAGACCACGCTCTTGGCAAAGCTCTCGTCCGCCGAGGCGTAGGCTGCACGCAACTGGCCGCCGAACACCTTGCTGCCGCGTAAGGTATCGACCGGATCCTTGGTGAAGAAGCTGACCGCGCCTGCGACGCCGTCGGAACCATACAGCGCCGAAGCCGGGCCGCGCAGGATTTCGACCGACTTGATGATGTCGAGATCGGCATAGCCGCCGCGGCCGACATTCTGGCCGCCGAACGAGAAGGCGTCCGGGATGCGGATGCCGTCGATCTGCATCAGGACGCGGTTGCCTTCGATGCCGCGGATATTGAAGCCGGCATTGCCGTCACGGCCGGTGGTGGTGCCGGCTGCCGTAAAGCGCGATGGCGAGTTGCGGACCGATACGCCAGGCTCGTAGCGGACCAGATCCTTTAGATCGGTGGTCAACTGATCCTCGATCTCTTCGGCAGTGATGATACTGACTGTGGCCGGTGCATCAGCCACCGCCTTCTCAGACCGGGTCGCGGTGACGACGACCGCATCCTTGTCGTCCGCCGTCAGATCGGCGGCAAAGGCCTGAACGGCCGGAAAGCTTCCTATCGCTATCAACAGCGAAGCGGTCATCATAAGCGTCCTGCGCATAATCATATTCCCTAACCCATGAACGCCCTTGGAATTAATGAGAATGATTTGCAGAGTCAATCGCAACTGGGGCCGTTTGGTAAAAATATGCAAATAATTCGCAATATCACATTAGCGTCTTTTTCAAAGACGACCTCCACATTGAATCCTTACGGGGTGAAACGTTTTCTGAATCCCTTGTGGAGGGCTGAGTTTGAGCAAGCATGGCGATAGCGTCGCGCTGGATATGTCGGGCGTGCTGCGGGGAGAAAGTGAACTGGCGGCGCTGATGCGTCGGACCGACTGGTCCGCGACCGCCCTTGGGCCTGTCAATCAATGGCCGCAAAGTCTCAAGACCGCCGTGCGCATCATGCTGACGTCGCGCCAGCCGATCTGGATCGGTTGGGGCACAGAGCTGATCTACCTCTATAACGACGCCTATAAATCGATCATCGGCGGCAAGCATCCGCGCATGCTGGGCCAGCCGACAGCCGTTGTGTGGCAGGAGATCTGGGACGATATCCAGCCATTGCTGGCCAAGGCCATGACGGGCACCGAAGGCATCTATGTCGAGGAACAGCTCCTGATCATGGAGCGCAACGGTTATCCGGAAGAAACCTACTACACCTTTTCCTATAGCCCGATCCCTGATGACGACGGCCGGCCAGGTGGCATAATCTGTGCCAATACCGACGATACCCGGCGCGTTATAGGGGAACGTCAGACCGCAACGCTGCGGGATCTGGCCGCCTTTACAGCCGAGGCCCGTACCGTCGAAGATGTGTGCCGGCAGGCCTGTGACGCCATGGCCCAGAACAGACGCGACCTGCCCTTCGCCGCCATCTATCTCGACGGTGACGGCGATCTGCTGCGTCTTGCCGGACTGTCGGGCATAGACCCGGATCACCCGGCGGTGCCCGGGCAGATCGACCTCGGCGCGCCGTCGCCGTGGCCATACGCCGAGGCCTGCCGCAGTCATGATATCCAGCTGGTCGGGGGACTTGACGGCATATTCGGCGACCTGCCCACCGGTGCATGGCCCAGGCCGCCACTGATCGGCGCCGTCGTGCCCTTGAGCGCCGGCGGTGTCCTGATCGCCGGGCTCAATCCTTTCCGCCTGGCGGATGAAGATTATCAAGGCTTTCTGACGCTTGCCGCCGGGCAGGTTTCCGCCAGCATCGCCAATGCCCGGGCCTACGAAGAGGCCCGCCGGCGCGCAGAGGCCCTGGCCGAACTCGACCGCGCCAAGACGACCTTCTTTTCCAATATCAGCCATGAGTTCCGCACACCCCTGACGCTTCTCCTGGCGCCGATTGAAGACACCGTCAGCGACCCCAGCCTCGACGCGGTCAATCGCGGCCGGCTGGAGGTCGCGCGCCGCAATGCCGAACGGCTGATGAAGCTGGTCAACGTCCTGCTGGATTTTTCCCGCATAGAATCCGGCCGGGTGACGGCGACCTATCAGCCGCTGGACCTGCCCGGTTACACCGCGGAACTGGCCAGCAATTTCCGCTCAGCGATGGACAAGGCGGGGCTCGAATATCGCATATCGGTCGAGCCCCTGCCGCAGCCGGCCTATATCGACGCGGACATGTGGGAAAAAATCGTCCTCAACCTGCTGTCCAACGCTTTCAAATATACCCTGTCCGGATCGGTTGAAGTTGCTTTGCACGCCGACGACGGACAGGCCGTGTTTTGCGTCCGGGACACCGGGCCCGGTATTCCTGAAGAAGAACTTCCGCACTTGTTTGAACGCTTTCACCGGGTTGAAGGCGTTCCTGGTCGCAGCATAGAAGGAAGCGGTATCGGGCTTGCCCTGGTCCGTGAACTGGTCCGGCTGCATGGCGGTGACGTTTCCGTACAAAGCCGGTTGCATGAAGGCAGCACATTTACCGTGCGTCTGCCGCTCGGCCGGGCGCATCTGCCTTCGGAACAGGTACGTGAACAGGCCTTGCCGGTCGTGGGTTCAGCCCGGGCCGGCGCCTTTGTCGACGAAGTCCTGCGCTGGCTGCCGGACGACGATGTGCAAACACCCGCCGTCATGCCCGCCAATGCGCCGCGCGTCGTCCTGGCTGACGACAACAGCGACATGCGCGACTATGTTTCCCGGCTGTTGAGCGAGGCGTTTCAGGTCGAGCCGGTCGCGGACGGTGAGGCGGCTTGGGAACGAATCATCACCCATCCGCCCGATCTGGTGCTGACCGATGTCATGATGCCGAAGCTCGATGGCTTCGGTCTGCTGGCACGGTTGCGCGATGACGCACGGACGCGGGACATCCCGGTCGTCATGCTGTCGGCGCGCGCCGGCGAAGAAGCGCGTGTCGAGGCCCTCGGCGCGGGGGTGGATGATTACCTGGTCAAGCCGTTCAGCGCACGGGAACTGGTGGCGCGTGTGCGTTCGCAATTGCAGCTGTCGCGCCTGCGCCGCGAAGGCGAGGCAAGGCTGACCAGGGTTCTGGAAAGCATTGCCGACGGCTTTCAGGTGGTGGATGCGGGCTGGCGTTTCGCCTACATGAATGCGGCCGCTCGCGACATGTTGTCGGCCCAGGGCCTCAAGCCCGACGAGATGATCGGCCAGGTTTACTGGGATGTGCTTCCCGGCGCGATCGGAACCGAGCTGGAACACAAGTTGCGCACGGCGATGACCGGGCGTGTCGATATCGCTTTCGAAAATTATTACGAGGCGTGGAGCCGTTGGTACAGCGTGCGCATCTACCCTGTCGACGATGGTGGACTGTCGGTCTATTTCCAGGACATCACGGATCGCAAAGCGGCGGGACAGCGGCTGATCGAAAGCGAAGAACGCTGGCGCGGCCTCGCCGAGGCCATGCCGCAACTCGTCTGGGTCGCCCGCCCCGATGACGGCGCCAGCGTCTATATGAACGAGCAGTGGATGCGTTATACAGGGGCGCCGGTCGCCGGCCTGTTGGGCGATCAGTGGCTGGACTATCTGCATCCTGACGATCGTGACCGCACGATATCGGCGTGGCACGCGGCCTTGGCGGACCGGGCGGACTACGATATCGAATATCGCCTGCGGCGCTTTGACGGAGGTTACCGCTGGTTCAAGACGCGCGGCGTGCCCGTGCGCGACGATGCGGGCACCATCAGCATCTGGTATGGCACCTGCACCGATATTCAGGACTCGGTCGAAGCACGCATTCAGGCCGAGAGCGCCAGCCGGGCCAAGTCGGAATTCCTGGCCAACATGTCGCACGAAATCCGTACACCGCTGAACGCCATAGTCGGTCTCAGCCACATCATGCTGCATTACAAGTCCGACCCTTCGATGCACGCCAGGTACCTGTCGACCATGAAGGACAGCGCCGATACACTGATGCAGCTGATCAGCGATGTGCTGGACCTGGCGCGGATCGAGGCCGACCGTGTGGATCTGGATGTATCGCCGACCGACCTGTTCATGCTGACCGAGGAATGCCTGAGCATCAATGCCGTCAAAGCGCGCCAGAAGGGGCTGGACTGCACGCTCGACTATCGTCTCGATCGCGGATTGATGTTCGAAGCCGATGCCCTGCGCATAAAACAGATCGTTATGAACCTGTTGTCCAATGCCGTGAAATTCACCGAGCGTGGACGTATCGACGTCGAGGTTTGGGGTGGCCCCCTGCAGGGCGACAGCATGTCGGTTTACCTGAGCATTCGCGATACCGGTATCGGTATCGCCGCCGACAAGATCGAACACGTCTTCGGCCAGTTCACCCAGGCGGACTCTTCGATCAGCCGGAAATTCGGCGGCTCCGGACTGGGCCTGGCGATCAGCCGCCGGCTGGCGGAAATGATGGGCGGCAGTCTGACTGTACAAAGTGAGGAGGGCAAGGGCGCGACCTTCACCTTGCAGGTGCGCTTAAAGACCGTCGGGGCCCCTGCGCTGTTCGATGAGGGACCGGTCGATGCCGTTACGCGCCCGACACAGAAGACGGTGCTGCTGGTCGAGGACAATGCCGCCAATGCCCTGGTCGCCACGACTTTGCTGGAGGAATTCGGTTACCATTTTGATGTCGCGACCAGCGGCGGCGACGCCATCCAGAAATGGCAGACCGGCGGTTTCGACCTGATCATGATGGACGTGCAGATGCCGGACATGGATGGCTTCGAAGCCACGCGCCGCATCCGCGAGCGTGAACATGCGCTGGGCCAGGATCGGATACCGATCCTGGCAATGACGGCGCACGCCCTGAAAGGGGATCGTGAACGTTGCCTCCAGGCGGGAATGGACGATTATATCGCCAAACCGTTCAATACCGGCGAACTGGAGCGGAAACTGGATGGCCTTCTGAGTGCAGTAACAGAGGTGGAAAGCATCTAGAGCATGATGCGTTCAGGTCGAACCGTCATCTTGCTCTAGGTTATTGTTTTGTCGCGATATTTAGCCAAAAACCGCTACACACTTTTTGGTATATCGCTTTAGCCTTCGTTTTCATATGGCTCAGCCGTGGTGTTCCCCAAAGGCGCTTTTGTATTATCTTTGTCAGGGTGTTCAGCCTTTTCCACGTCGATAACCGTCAGGCCGGCGCCAAGGGGATCGGCGGGCAGGATCAAGGGCGCTTCCGCGGGCTTGCGGGGTGTTGTATCGGCAACCATCTTGGCCTCCTTATAATGCGTCAGGAAAGATTAGTCCTTTTTCCGTAAAATTGCGGCGACCGATCTTTTCCATATTGTCAAAATCCGACAAGGTTGTTTTGTGTCGCATGCAAACGGCATTTTTGTCGCAATTATTCCGTGACGATACGTGTGTGGACTACTTAACAAAAATAGAAACAATTGCTGTTTTATTTAAATTTATCTCATATTTATTGATGTTGCGACGCTGAACGGCTATAAATTTACACGGTCATGATTAAGATGCCGATCGTCAGGTAAACGCACCCGACATCATCACCACACAACTGAGCCTGGTTCCGCAAAGTGCGGCCGGGCCCTTTTCTGCCCTAAAGCTTGAAGTCTATTTCATCCCGCTTGCGGGAAAAGGAGACACTATGCCCAGACAATCCAACACGCGTCAGGATCAGGATTACGACGACGATTACCGCGGTTCCCGCAGCCAGGGTGGCCGTGAACGCGACGATGAAGGCCGTTTCACCAGCAGCCGGTCTCGTTCCGATGACGATGATTATGCCGACTGGCACAGCTACGGTCAAAACCGCGGCTATCACAACCGTGCGCGCGACGATGAGGGCCGCTTTGTCAGCGGCCGCAGATCGTCACGCAGCCAATCCAATGACGACGACGACCGTCGCGGCGGATCCGGCAGAGGCGGTCAGGGCCGGGGCTGGTTCGGAGATCCGGAAGGCCATGCTGAAGCTGGCCGTCACAGTCACGACAATGACCGTGGCTCCAGCCGTTCACGGTCACGCTATGAAGATGACGAGGATTACGACCGTGGTGGCCGTGGCGGCGGCCGCTCGCAAGGCGGCAATCGCGAACGCGATGAAGACGGCCGCTTCGCCAGCAGTTCCGGCCGTGGCGGCTCGGGCCAGGGTGGTTCGGGTCAGGGTAGGGGCTGGTTCGGTGACCCGGAAGGCCATGCCGAAGCCGGCCGTCACAGCCACGACAATGATCGCGGTTCCAGCCGCTCGCGTTCGCGCGACGACGATGACGACGACCGTGGTGGTCGCTCGCGGGGCGGCAATCGCCAACGCGACGAAGAGGGCCGCTTTACCTCAGGCGGCCGTCACTAACACAAATGGGGAGAGCCGGTCGGCTCTCCCTTTTTCATTCTCTTCCGAATGTCTGGAAGAGTTTGACCAGTCCCTTGCCGGCCCATGGCAGCAAGGCCACCGCGGCCAGGGTCAGCAGCAGCGCCGGTGAGACAATATCCGACAACCTGTTCAGTCCGGCGATTTGCGTGCCGGCATTGACGTAGACCATGACCGCCGGCAACAGGGCCACCTGGCTGACCAGGTAGAAGGTCCGGACGGACAAGGCGGTCAGCCCCATGGTCACATTTGTCAGGAAAAACGGAAATACCGGCAGCAGCCTGAGCGAAAACAGATAAAAGGCGCCATCGCGCGTCATGCCTTCGTCGACGCGCTCAAGGTGGCGGCCGAAGCGCCGCATGACGGTCCGGCGCAACAGGAAGCGCGCTTCGAGAAACGCCAGGGTCGCACCGATGCTGGTGCCGAAAGAGGCGAGGATGACGCCTTCGACAAAGCCGAACAATGCCCCGGCCGCCGTCATCATCACGATTTCCATCGGCAGCCACAAGGCTGCGACGACAATGTGAGCGATAAGAAACAGCGCGGCCGCCGTCACCGGATAGCGGGCTTCGAGGTCGTTCAGCATGACAAGCCAGGCCTTGATCATGCCCAGGCCGTCTTCGGCGCTCCAGGCCAGCACGAATATGCCCACTATGGCCAGCGCCAGCAGAAGGAACAACGCGACTTTGGTGGTGGGCAGCCTGTTCACGGCAAACCTATCGGCAAGCATCACCGATCAGGTAAGACCGGCATCGAAAATTTATAGCCCAACCCCGTAACTATTGTCATAAGATGCAGTATTCATAAGGTAAATATCCTGTTGTCCGGTTGGATGGAGAAGCGGTGAAAGTCTTGGGGATGGGCGAGGGCGGAGCGGTTCAGGCGGCTACCGTAAAACCTGTCGGACGGGTCATCCTGACCTATGGCCGCAGCCTGATGGCTTTGGTCATCGCCCGCTCGCTGGCGCGTCAGGGCATAGAGGTCATCGGCTGCGACGACGTGTCGATGACGGTTCTGACATTTTCGAAGCATGTACGCGAAACCTTTGTCGTTTCGCCATGGGAAACGCGGCCGGCGGACTTTCTCGACGACCTGGAAGCTGCGGTGCGGACCTACGCGCCGCGTGACGGGGTTCCTTATGTCCTGATGCCGGCGTTTCGTGACATAGAGCTGATCGCGCGCCACCGCGAACGGTTCGAGCCGCTGATAAAGATTTCGGCGCCATCGGTCGCCAGCCTCGACATGGTCAATCCCAAGGACCGGCTGTCCGACCTGGCCGAGCGGATCGGCCTGCCGGCACCGAAAGGGTTTTCGCCACGCAGTATCGAAGAGCTGGCGGCCCTTGAAGACCGGTTGCCTTTGGTCGTCAAGCCTGTGACCGGTGTCGGCGGCCGAGGTGTGTCGATCGCTCGTACACCTGAGGAATTGCACGAACAGGCGAATGCGCTGGGATTTGAGCCGCCGCCCCTGATCCAGACCTTTGCTGCCGGTGAGGACTATTGCGTCGGCGTCCTGGCGCGCGATGGCGTTATCGAAGCCATGATGGCCTACAAGAACATCGCCACCTATCCT
>CAMLLA010000175.1 GCA_946480525.1 uncultured Asticcacaulis sp.
GACTTGTCGCCCGTCGTTTCCCATACCTTGACGGTCAGGCTGGTGGGCGTCGGGGCCGGCGGCGTGACAGGTGCGACGCCTCCGCTGCCCCCGCCTGAGGCGCCACCACCGCAGGCTGTCAGCGGCATGGCCATCGCCAGTACGGTGGCAAATGTGGACACCAGAATGCGGCGGCGAAACAAACGCGTCACTGAGGTCATGTGTTACATCCTTCCTGCGGCGACCTGCCCTGCAACATAGTCCGAATGCGACGGCATGATGCCGGTGCACTTGGTGATCACGCGGGCAACGTCATTGAGATAGTTCACGATCCGCACCTCGGGCTGGAGGTCGACGAACGGGTCATAGGTTTCGGGAATAAGACCCTGGCCGATCAGCACCTGGATCCAGCTTTCCTCGGCGAACAGTTCTTCGCCGTCCTTGAACACCCGACCGGACGCAGCGAAATTGTCGAGCTTGCGGCGCAAGGCTTCGGGCAGTGCGATCTCGCGACAGGCACGCCACAACGGCTCATCGCGGCTGTTGAGATAATAGTGCGCGATGATGAAGTCGCGGATGCGCGAGAACTCGAATTCGCTCTGGGTATTGAACTCATCGATCGTGCGCTGGTCGAAACGGGTGTCGGGAAACAGCGACAGCAGCCGCAGCAGATGGCTCTGGATCAGGTGGATGCTGGTCGATTCCAGAGGTTCCAGAAAGCCGCCCGAAAGCCCGATCGCCACAACATTGCGGTTCCATGCCTTCTTGCGGCGGCCGGTGGTGAAACGGATGACGCGCGGATCGGCCAGGGGCTTGCCGTCAAGATTGGCCAGCAGGGTCGCGGTCGCCTCATCCTCTCCGATGTGCACGCTGGAAAAGACATAGCCGTTGCCGATGCGGTGCTGAAGCGGGATGCGCCACTGCCAGCCCGCTGACCTTGCCGTCGCCTTGGTATAGGGCACGAAATCCGGCGTCGGTTCGCACGGCACGGCCACGGCGCGGTCGCACGGCAGAAGATGCGTCCAGTCCTCATAACCCGTCTTCAGGGTCTGTTCGATCAGCAGGCCGCGCAGGCCCGAGCAGTCGATGAACAACTCGCCCTCGATGCGCTCGCCGCTTTCCAGCACCACCGCGTCGATGAAGCCGTCGTGACTGCGTTGCGCGACATCGATGATCCTGCCCTCGGTGCGTTTGACGCCCCGCCCTTCGGCTTCACCGCGCAGGAAACGGGCAAACAGTCCGGCATCGAAATGGTAGGCGTAGGCGATATCGCGCAGCGGGCTTTCCGGCATGTCGGGCCGCGAGCGCATGAAGCGCCCGGCGTAAGCGGCGGCCGTATTGATCGAATAGTCGGCCAGATTGTCCGACACCCTGCCCGTTCCGCGCATCTTGAGCCAGTAGTGATGCGTCCGTATCCAGCCAAGCTCCTGGCCGATCTTGCCGAAGCCGTGCATGTAGGTCGAGCCGTCGCCATTCCAGCCCCGGAACTCTATGCCCAGCTTGAAGGAGGCTTGCGTCGCCTTCATGAAGGCGTCTTCGTCGATACCGGCCAGACGGTTGAACGTCTTGATCGCCGGAATGGTCGCCTCGCCCACGCCGATTGTGCCGATCTCATCGGACTCGATCAGGCGGATATCGAGATTGGACGCCAGCCGCGACAGAAGGGCCGCGGCCATCCAGCCGGCCGTCCCTCCCCCGACAATGACGACTTTACGGATTGGTTGTGACATGAACCGGACACTCCGTGACATTCGCCACGTCCAGCGCGGCCGTTGCCGCAGGTTTAGCATAGCTGAGGCCATAACCCATCGGGAACAATGCTGCGCCTTCACACGGCGTCGCCGGCCAGCTGAACGGCAAGGTTCCGCGGAAGTCCCTGGCGCCGAACAGGACGTCGGTGACGCCCCTGCCCTCGGTACCCGGCAGCCAGGCGGCGACAAAGGCGTCCGACGCGTTGATCAGGTCGTTGGCGTAGACGGTGCGGCCGGATTCGAAGACCGTGACGACGGGCTTGCCCTTGCCGGAAACGGCTTTGAGCGCCTCGAGGTCGGCGGGGAAGCGCGCGCTGTGGGACATCAGCTTGCCCGGCTTGATGTCCCCCGCCCCTTCGGCATAAGGCGTTTCACCGATAACGGCGATGATGGCGTCGAACTGGCTGACATCGACGTCGGCGCCGGTGGCGCTGTAGGTCACCGTACCACCGCTATTGGCGGCCTTGATGGCGGCAAGCACGCTGTCGGCATTGGGATAGTCGGCATTGGTGTTGCCGGTGCCCTGCCACGTGATGCTCCAGCCGCCGGCCTGGTTGGCCAGGTTATCGGCGCTTTGGCCTACGACCAGAAGCTTACTTCCCGGCTTCAGCGGCAAGGCCGCGTTTTCGTTCTTGAGCAGGACCAGCGATTCCGCCACGGCGCGGCGACCAAGCTCGCGCGCCAGCAAGGCTTGCGGCTTGCCGGCATAGGGGTTGGCCGAAGGCCGTGCGCCGAACAGGCCGGCGCGCATCTTGACGCGCAGGATACGCGTGACCGCATCGTCGATCCGCGCCTGGGAAATAGTTCCGGCCTCGACATCGGCGACCGTGTTGTCGATGAACTTTTTCCAGTCGAACGGCACCATGATCATGTCGATGCCGGCATTAATGGCCTGAGGGCAGTGATCATTGGTGCAGCCCGGGATTTGCGAAATCGCGTTCCAGTCCGAGACGACGAAGCCGTCAAAGCCCATCTTGTCCTTGAGTACGTCGTTCAACAGATAGCCGTTGCCGTGCATCTTGCCCCACACTTTGCCCGTCACCGGATCGGTCCAGCTGTTGTAGGACACCATCACGGTCTGGGCGCCGGCCTTGAGCGCGCCGAAATAGCCCTGGGCGTGGGTGTTGATCAGGTCGGCCTCGGAAACCTTTGTGACGCCCTGGTCGATACCCTGGCCAGTGCCGCCGTCTCCGATGAAGTGCTTGGCGGTAGCGACGATATTGGCGGCATTCTTGAAATCACCCTGCATGCCGGTCGTGTAGGCCTCGCCATAGACGCGGACCAGTTGAGGGTCGGACGAAAAGCTTTCATAGGTGCGGCCCCAGCGCGGGTTCTGCACCACGGCGACGGTCGGCGAAAACGCCCAGTTGACGCCGGTGGCGCGGGCAGCCTTTGCCGTTGCCGCGCCAATTTCACGGACCAGTTCCGGATCGCGGGCGGCGCCCAGGCCGATATTGTGCGGGAAGATGGTGGCGCCATAGACATTGGAATGGCCATGAACCGCGTCCGTTCCCCACAGCAGCGGAATCTTTGCCGCGCCGTAGAAGCCGTCAGCCATATCGATCCACGTCTTCGGCGTCGCGTGCTTGTCCATGTTCGGCCATGAGCCGCCCCCGTTCAGCACCGAACCGAACTGATAAGCCTTGACGTCGGCCGGCGTGACGGTCTTGATCTCGACCTGCGTCATCTGGGCGATCTTCTGGCGCAGGGTCATGCCGGCCAGCACCTTCGCGACTTTCGCCTCGACGGCGGCGTCCTCGGGGACGGCCGAGGTGATCTTAGGCCAATCCTTAAGCGGCTCGGCGGAAACGGATCCGGCAGCCAGGACGGCGGAGAGAAGCGCAATGCGCGCGGCGGTGTTCAACAGGGACATGGCGGTATCCTCGCGGCCCGAAAGCACGGCCGCGTCATGAAACTTGAGACTGCAGGAAAAGGGCGGGAGGGTCAGGGGACAACCCTCCCGCCAGAGGGCCTGTTGCCGGTTCGGTCGCCGGCAACCAGGGAGTCTATCGAATGCGACTACTGGAACTTGTACGAGAAGCCGAACAGGATGGTCTGGCCGTATTCCTCGTAGTTTTCCGGGAAGGAGGTGCCGTCGGCCGTCCGGTTTTCGGAGACCTTCAGCTGCGTCTGGTAATTGGAGTTGGTCAGGTTGTAGCCCTGGATCATCCAGGTCACGCCCTTGAGCGGACCGTCCTGCATCTCATAGCTGATCTGACCGTCGACCTGTTCGTCCGCCAGGATGCGGGTGGCCCCGCGATTGGCGAACAGCTGATAGGTCTCGCCCAGGAATTCCGAACGCCAGCGGTAATTCAGACGCGCCGAGAAGCCCGACTTTTCGTAGTAGGCCGTGGCGCTCAGGATATCGCCCGAGAAGCCCGGCAGCTTGGCGGGATCGGTCGGGTCGCCGGCGCGGATGTTGGTCCAGCCACGCGAGACGCTGGCCACCACGCCGAAGCCGTCCAATGGCGCCCATATCAGGTTGCCGTCGAGCGCCGCCGTCAGTTCCAGACCGCTGACCGTGCCGCCCGAGCCGTTGATTGGTTGCGAGAAGCTGCCGATCGTCGCCGGCGCACCGTTGGGATACGGATAGCTGTCCGGTACGGTCTGCCCCAGCGCCTCGAGCTGCGCCTTGCTCAGCCACGGAATGGGCGTGACATTGCTGGAATTGGCCCAGCCGGTGAAGTCGAAACCATCGACCGTCTGGTTGCGGATGTAGGAGCGCAGCACCTTGTGGAAGTGGGCAACGCCGATATAGCTCGTCTTGCTGAAATAGCGCTCATAGGCCAGATCGAACCCGTCGGCGATCCACGGCTTCAGGTTCGGGTTGCCGCCCCCGCCGCTCCAGTGCTGGCCAATCTGCGCAACGCCGGCATTGCGGCTGGCGCGCAGGTCGTCCATGCGCGGCCGGGCCATGGCGCGGCTGGCGGCAAAGCGCAGGACCGAGTCCTCATCCAGATCGAGGATCAGGTTCAGACTGGGCAGGAAGTCGCCGTAGGTGGAGCTTTGCGACACCCAGTTGCCGATGGCCGGATGGTTCGGATCGCCATAGGCGCCGGACGGCGTCGCGATTTCGTTTCCGAACGATGTCTGGCGCGCCTGGACGTACTGGACGCCCAGATTGCCGCGCAGGCCATGGCCACCAATCGTGCTGTCGATCGACAGCTTCGCGAACAGGGTCACCAGTTGCTCGTCGACTTCCCAGTGCTTGTTGAGATTGTCCTCGTTGCGGATCGCGCGCTTGTCGTAATAGGTGTCGATGATGTCGGGCAGATAGTAGGACAGGACGCCGCCGAAGCCCGCCCAGTCGAGATTGGTCGGTTCCAGCAGATCCGCGTCGGCGACGCGGACGCGCGTGCCGTGGCAATCAAAGGTCGCCTGGTTCCAGCCCTTGAGGCACAGGTCCCATTCATCGACCTGGCGTGTCTTGACGCGGTGCGAATAGTCGACGCCGAGTTCAATAGTCTTGAAACCACCCCATTCAATGTCGTGCGCGCCGCTGAAACGCGCGGTCGTCAACTGATCAGTGACCTTGGGGTTGCGCATGGCGCCGTCGTGCGACCAGCCGCCCCAGGGGGCTGCGTCACCCAGATAGACATTGCTGGAGTCGGCATAGTTGAAGCCCGGGTCGAGTTGCGGGAAGCCGCCAAAGGCGATGTCCTCGACAATGGTGTCGTAGGTACGCGTCAACGGCGTCGGGTTCGTACCCCAGCCGGCATAGGTTTCGCTGATGCTTTCCTTGCGGACACTGCGTGAATAGCCGAAATCGAGGACCGAACGCCAGCCGGCGATGTTGAAGCGGTTGTTCGATCCGAACGAGAACATCTCGTCGCGGCGCAGGTTATTGTCGTTCCGCACGATCGGCGCGACGCCACTGACCGTCTGCCCCAGCGCCACCTTTGAGCCGTGGATGTCGACGATATTGGGGTTGGAAATGTGGATGTCGTCGGTCCACTGGGTCTGGTACCACTGGGCGCCATGGGTCACTTCGTTCTGGTCGAAGACCGAATAGTAGAAGTCGTTCACACTGCGGAAGTTGTCGTTCGGCTTGAAGTCGAACACGGCCATGTAGCCGTCGCGAACCTGCTCACGCGAGGTCGCCCAGATTTCCATGCCGTGCAGGCCCATGACGTCGGCATTGCCGGCGCCGTAGCGCGGAAGACCGGTGATCGAGTCATTGCCCTGCTTATCCCACCACCAGCTTTTGGAATGCTGGAGCTGCGACGGATCGTCGAGGTGCGCATAGGACAGCGCCACGCCCAGCTTGCCGTCCATGAACTGGTCGATATAGGCCAGGCTGATGCGGTTGCCGTTGGCGCTGGTGCCGGGATTGACCTCGCCATTGCTGTTGATCGAGCCGCGGACATTCACCGAAACGACGCGCTTCTTGTGATCGAGCGGGCGTATGGTGTTGAGCACGACCGTGCCCGACAGCCCCTGCCCTGTAATCGAGGCGTCCGGCGTCTTATAGACGATGGCCGACGAGACCATTTCCGACGGATACTGGTCGAACTCGGCGGCGCGGTTGTCGCCCGACGACACCTGCAGACGGCCGTTCAGAAGCGTCGTCGAAAAGTCCGGCGACAGGCCGCGGATCGAGATGGTCTGCGAGCGGCCGCCGACGCGCTGGGCGGCAAGGCCCGGCAGGCGCGCCAGGGATTCGGCGATCGACGCGTCCGGCAACTTGCCGATGTCTTCGGCCGAAACAGCCTCGACAATCGAGGTGCTGCGCTTCTTCAGCGTCAGCGAGTCCTGCAGGCCACGGCGGATGCCGGTGACAACGACGGCATCGCCATTGGCGGCCGTATCGTCGCTGGATGCGGTTTCATCGGTTGCCGTGGTCGGAGCTGAGTCTTGCGCGTGGGCGCCGGCGGCGGCCATGGCAAGGATCAAGGCGCACGCGGCTGTGGCGTGACGGTATCTGGCTTTCATTATGTTCCTCCCGTTCAGAATTACGTGCCCCCGCCCTCTTGCAACAACGGAGCGGAATTGGAAGCGCTTCCAACTGATGCGCAGATGGGCTCTGATATGTCAAGCTCAACCTATCACAGTTTTTTGAAACCGCTTCCAACTGCGGCAAAATCACAACGGTCGTGACGCGGGTTCGCGGTTATTCCGGGCCGGAAAGCCGCTTAATTTGTGGGGAGGAACAGGGCTTTTGCGGCAGGCCGGTCCGCACCAAAGCGGCTCATGCCGGATGTAATCCCGCACGCTTCACATGCGCAAGGTTAACATTGGAAGCGCTTCCATAAACTATGCGTGAGCCGGGTATGTGGAGGCCGCCGACTCGCGAATAACCACCCTGTGCGCAATCGCCTCGAACCGCGGCAGCTGCGGCGTGCCGCCCGCCTTGACGCGTTCGACAATCATTTCGACGGCGCGATAGCCCATGGTTTTCAAGGGCTGGTGCACAGTCGTCAGCGGCGGCCAGATGATTTCAGACACTGGCGTGTCGTCGAATCCCACAACCGAAAGATCCTTGGGCACGTTCAGGCCCATCTTATGGATGCTGAAGAGCGCACCGACCGCCATGTCGTCATTGGCGCAGACAAGGGCTGTGATCCCCTGCCCGTCCTTGAGAAGGCCCGGGGTCAGTTCGATACCGGATTTAAACGTGAAATTACCGCGCGCCGCCACGACGGCGTCCTCGCCTATGCCGGCCTGGGACAGGGCGCGCAGAAAGCCGGAATAGCGCTGCTCGGCCGACAGGTGCCCCTGCAATCCTTTCAGGAAGCCGAAGCGGCGATGCCCAAGTCCCAGCAGATGCCGCGTCAGCTCATAAGCCGCGACTTCATCGTCAATGCCGACGCCCGAGGCCAGCTTCTGCGCCGCCTCACCCGGTGAGATGCACACGACCGCCATATTGCGCCCACGCAGCTGCTGCAGCAGGTCCGTGTCGTCGGAAAACGGCGGGGTCAGGATCAGGCCGTCACAGCGGCTCTGATCGACGAATTCGATGATGCGCGTGGCGCGCGTCAGCGAATGCTGGTTGACCGTATGCATCACCAACTGAAAGCCCATGTCGGTGCAGGCGCGCAGGGCGCCCAGCTCAAGACCCGAATGATAGAAGGAGTTGGGCTCGCTATCGAGATCGGAGGCATAGATCAGGCCCAGCACCTGCGTCCGGCCGCCGGCCAGGAAGCGCGCCTGCATATTGACCTTGTACTGCAGCTTTTCGACGGCCTCGAAGACGCGCGCGCGGACTTCGTCGCGAACGTTGGGCCCGCCGTTCAGGACGCGTGAAACAGTGGCGCGGCCGACACCGCTGAGGGCAGCGACGTCATCGATGGTCGGTTTACGAGCAGGCAAAGGCGGTTTCCGGTCTTTGGAAAATCAATGTAATCATTTCGTGTTTTGCCACGCTTGTCCATCCACTGTGTGCACAGCGTCATCCAAGCCCCTTCCTATCATCATACAATTACGTCTATACCTTGGCGCCGAATGACGCGGCAGGCCACGCCGGTCGAAAAACGCCAAACGGGGAGCGATATG
>CAMLLA010000176.1 GCA_946480525.1 uncultured Asticcacaulis sp.
GAAATTCGTACCAGATGCCGTTCAGCACTCCGACGGCGACCGCCAGCCCGACACCCAGTATCCACGAAAAATACCACATAGCTTAAGCTCCGATAGAAAGGGGGCACATGGGGGAAACACCGTTTCCCCCATGAATTAGTACAAATCCGGATTGACTTTAAGCTGCTCGACACCAACGCGGCCGAACAGGACCTTGTAGACCCAAGACGTGTAGAACAGGATCAGCGGCAGGAAGATCGCCGTGACGAAGAGCATGATGCCAAGCGTCATGTGCGAGCTGGATGAGGTCCAGACCAGCAGGCTCGAGCGCGAGTCTATGGCGCTGGGCAGGATGATCGGGAACATGCTGAGGCCCACGGTCGAAATGATGCCGAAGATCGAAAGCGACGACGCCAGGAAGGCCAGGAAGCCAAGCCTTGTGCGCAGGGCGATAAAGGCCGCGACGGCGCCGGCAAAGCCTAAAACGGGCCCCGTCCACATCCACGGATGCTTGCCGAAATTGATCAGCCAGCCGCCGGCCGACGGGATAACTTCGGCGCGGGTCGGGTTGGACACGCCCGACGGCAGGACGTCGCCGACCACCTGATAGCCCAGCCCGCCAAAGCGGACGAAAACGTAGCCAAGCGCAAACAGGAGGAGGGTGGCGAGTGCCGCGAACGAACCCCAACGGGTGGCGCGGTCATTGACCTCGCCCTTTTCCAGCTTGAGGCCCAGCCACGCCGCCCCCTGCATGGTCAGCATGGTCACCGACAGCAGGCCACAGAGCAGGGTAAAGGGCGTGAACAGTTTGAGCAGGCTCAGGAAGGTGCCACCTTCGTAGGTCAGGCGCAGATCGCTGTCGAGCCGGAAGGCCGCGCCCGACAGAACATTGCCGACGGCGACGCCGAAGACCAGTGCCGGCACGAAGCTGCCGGTGAACAGCGCCCAGTCCCAGTTGCGGCGCCATTTCGGGTCCGCCTTCTTGCCGCGGTACTTGAAGCTGACCGGCCGCAGGATGAGCGCCACCAGCACCAGGAACATGGCGAGATAAAAGCCCGAGAACGAAGCAGCATAGACGAACGGCCAGGCGGCAAAAATCGCTGCGCCACCGACGATCAGCCACACCTGGTTGCCCTCCCAGGTCGCCGCCACGCTGTTGATCACGGCGCGGCGTTCGGCATCGGTCTTGCCCAGGAATGGCATCAGCGACATGGCGCCCATGGCGTAGCCATCCATGATGGCCATGCCGATCAGGAGGACGCCCAGCAGGCCCCACCAGATGACCCTGAGGGTCGGATAATCGATAATCGGTTCCATTGTTTTATCCTTACTCAGCAGGACCGACGACGGGTGCGCCGGGGCGGTTCAGGTGGCTGGTTTCGCCGTCGTCGTGCATGCGGCCGAAAACGGACTGATACGGTCCCTTTTTGATGGCTTTGATCATCAGTTTGACCTCGACGACCGCCAGGGCACCGTAGATGGCCGTGAAGCCGATGATCGTCATCCAGATCTGCGTCTTCGTCAGGGACGATGCCCCCATGAAGGTCGGCAGCACGCCTTCGACGGCCCACGGTTGCCTGCCGATTTCGGCCAGGACCCAGCCGCCTTCGATGGCGACCCACGGCAAAGGCAAGGCCGCGATGCACAGCCTCAGGAACCACTTGGTCCGCACCTTGTCGAAGGTCACCATGTAGAAGGCGAGCGCGAACAGGCCGATAAAGAAGAAGCCCAATCCCGCCATGACGCGGAAGACCCAGAACATGACCGGCACATTGGGGATGGTGTCCATCGCTGCCTTGCTGATCAAGGCAGCATCGGCGGTACGCGGATCGGACGTATAGCGTTTCAGCAGGTAGCCGTAGCCCAGGTCGGCCTTGTGCGCTTCGAACTGGGCGCGGGCGGCCAGGTCCTTGTCGTTGACTTTCAGCTTTTCGACCGCGTCATAGGCCAGTATGCCGGACTGGATGCGGCCTTCCGCCTTTTCGACCAGGTCGAGGATGCCCACGACTTCGCGGTCAAGGCTGCGCGTCGAGATCAGACCCAGCACATAGGGAATCTTGATGTCGTAATCGGTGCGCTGTTCCTTGACGTTGGGAATGCCGAACAGCGAAATGCCGGCGGGCGCCTTTTCGGTGTGCCACATGGACTCGAGCGCAGCCAGCTTCATCTTCTGGTTATCGGTCAGCGCATAGCCCGACTCGTCGCCCAGCACGACGACCGACAGAGACGAGGCCAGGCCGAAGGCCGCCGCGACCGCCATGGAGCGCTTGGCGACGCTGACCCACTTGCCCCTGATCAGGTAGATGGCCGAAATCGCCAGCACGAAAACCGCCGCACAGACATAGCCGGCGGAGACGGTATGGACGAACTTGGCCTGGGCGACCGGGTTGAACAGGACGTCCATGAAGTTGGTCACTTCCATCCGCATGGTCGCCGGATTGAAGTCGGCGCCGACCGGGTTCTGCATCCAGCCATTGGCGATCAATATCCACAGCGCTGACAGGTTGGTGCCAAGGGCGACCAGGAAGGTGACCATAAGATGCGCCGGCCGCGACAGCTTGTCCCAGCCGAAGAACATCAGGCCGACAAAGGTCGCTTCCAGGAAAAACGCCATCAGTCCTTCGATCGCCAGCGGCGCGCCGAAGATGTCGCCGACATAGTGGGAATAGTAGGACCAGTTGGTGCCGAACTGGAACTCCATGGTCAGGCCCGTGGCCACGCCCAGCACGAAATTGATACCGAACAAAAGTCCCCAGAAACGGGTGATGGTGCGCCATATCTCGCGCCGGGTCAGCACATAGACGCTTTCCATGATGACCAGCATGAAGCTGAGCCCCAGGGTCAGCGGTACGAACAGGAAATGATACATGGCGGTCAAGGCGAATTGCAGCCTTGATAAATCGACTATGCTGAGGTCCATTTCAGTCTCCGTCGCTCCTTGACGGAGCATTTCCAATGCGGCACCGGACTCACTCACACCTTGCGATTCTGACAGGGTGCGACGAAAAGTCATGCTAAAAACGAAGGCAACAGGCTTTCATTTTTATGCGACAAGGCGCAGCATTATTCCTTAAAATTGGTAGGGTTATGATGGCCGTCCCGCCAGATGCTCAAATGTCGCATGTCAGAATGTCGCGGCTCGAGCCGTCCGTTCCAGCGGCACGCCAGGCTTTGCGCGGCTGGATGAAGGCCGACACGGCGGGCGTGCGGCGCGGCACGGCGCTGGGCGCGCTTGAAGGCTTGGCCCTGGTGGTCTTCGCCTGGGGCCTCAGCCATGTGGTGTCGAACCTGTGGACCGGGCCGTCGGCCTTGGCGACCATCGCGTGGCCATTGCTGGCGATTGCCCTGTCGCTGCTGGCGAGGGCGGCGCTTGGCTTTTTTGCGCAAGCCGGCAACCAGATGGCGGCGCGCCGCATCATCCGGGCCATCCGGCTCGATATCATGGACAAGGCGCTGAAAGGCCGCATCGACCCACGCCGTCACGCGCACGGCCTCAACGCCCTGTTCGAAGATACGGAGGCGCTGGAAGGCTATTATGCGCGCTTTCACCAGGCCGATACCCAGGCGCGTCTCCTGCCGCTCATGACCCTAGGCATTATCGCGACGCAAAGTTGGGTGGCCGCGCTGATCCTGCTGCTGACGCTGGCGCCCTTTATCGTGATGATGGCCGTTCTGGGCATGAGCAGTGCGGCGGAATCACGGCGGCAGATGGACGCCTTGTCACGCCTGTCCAACCTGCTGCTCGATCGCATCCGCGCCTTGCCGCTGATCCTGGCCTTCAACGACGGCGGGCGCCAGACCCGGACGATCGGGCACGCCGCCTCGGACGTCGCCGAACGTACCCTGCGCGTCCTGAAGATCGCCTTTGTGACCTCGGCTGTACTTGAGTTTTTTTCAGCCCTGTCGGTGGCGCTGATCGCTGTCTATTGCGGATTTTATCTCCTGGGCGAGCTGCCGTTCCGTTCGCCGGAACCGGTGACATTGGCCACCGCGTTTTTCGTGCTGGCCCTCAGCCCCGAGGTGTACGCGCCGATGCGCCGGCTGGCGGCGGCCTATCACGACCGGCAGACCGCCCTGGCCGCCGCGCAGAGGCTGATGGCGTTGACACCCGCCCCTCCAGGCGTGCCCGCCCCTGCCCTGAAGCGCCCGCCGGAAATCGCTTATCGCGACGTCACCCTCACCTTTCCCGACGATCCGGATTTCCATATCGGCCCCGTCAGTTTCACCTGCACGCCCGGCTCAGTCACCTGCCTGGCGGGGGCGTCCGGCTCGGGCAAGACCAGCCTGATGCGTCTTTTGATCGAAGCCTCCTGTCCCGGTGTCACGGTCGACGGCAGGCCGGTCGGCGCGGATTACGATCTGTCGGCGCAGATCGCCTATGCCTCACAGGTTCCGCCGATTCTTGCCGGAAGCCTGCGCGACAATCTTCGCCTGGCCGACAGGACCGCCAGCGAAGACGATATCCTTCGCGCTGCCGAAACGGCCGGCCTGATGCCGCTTATCCGGTCGCGGCCCCAAGGGCTGGACACGGTGCTCGACGAACGGGGTTCAGGCCTGTCGGGCGGAGAGCGCCGCCGGATCGGCCTGGCGCGCGCGGCCCTCAAATCGGCGCCGATCCTGTTGCTCGATGAGCCGACCGCCGATCTCGATCCGGTATCGGAAGGCGACATCATCGCCCGCCTGCCCGCCATGTTCAAAGGCCGCACTGTCCTGTTCACCAGCCATTCGCCGCGCCTCCAGGCCCTGGCCCAACAGGTGATCGCCCTATGAACTTCGACCTCTATTTCCGTGCGCTGAAAAAGACGTTTTCCGGTGGTCTGTTCCTGACCTCGGTCTTCGCCGCCGGCGTGTCGGTGGCGGCCGTCATGCTGCTGGGCGTATCCGGCTGGTTCCTGACCGCCGCTGCCATTGCCGGAGCGGCAGGACCGGCTGCGGCGCAGGGCTTCAACTACCTCCTCCCCAGCGCGCTGATCCGGACGCTGGCCATTGCGCGTACAGTCCTGCGTTACGGCGAGCGTTACACCGGTCACAGCGTCGCCCTGCGCGCCATGGCGCAACTTCGGCCGGCTCTGTTCCAGCGTATCGTCGCCGCCCCGCCTGAGCCGTCCATGCGGCTGTCGGCAGGCGAAACCGCCAGCCGCTTCGTGGCCGATGTCGCCAATCTGGAAAACGCCATGGTGATGCAAAGCGCACCGCCGGCAGCAGCGGCTGGAGCCGCGACAGCGGTCGCGCTGGCGGCGCTTGGCGACATCCGCACCGCATTGACCCTGCTTGCCTTCATGGCGCTTGGTCTTGCCGTCACCCGCTTCATTCATCGCCGCCTGCCCAACGTGGCAGAGGTGGGTGAAGCGCATTCGCTTGCCCGTGTCCGCCAGCGCTTTCAGGAACTGATGGTCATTCTGCCCGACGTCCGCACCGCCGACCCGCGCCACGATTTCATGGCGGAGCTCAATGCCCTGGAGGACCGGCTGATGGCCGCCAAGACCGGCACCCTGTCGCGTGAAGCCGCTTCGACGGCGGTAATAACGGCGCTTACGGGCATTTGCCTCGTTCGCATGGCCATGGTCAGCGCCAAAAGTAACCTGCCCGGTCTCGCCCTTAGTTTGCTCGCAGGCTCCATGGGGTTCGAAAGTCTCGGCGCACTGGCCCGAGCGCTGGGCCAGAAAGACAACATTGCCGCCGCCCATAGCCGTGTCGCCGCGCTCTACGATCAGGACCCGGCGACACCGCCCGCGGCCGAAACGTCCGGTCGTTTTATGTATCGCGGCCAGGCGTTCAGGCTGGACGGCACCCTGCGTTTGGGGATTGGCGGCCCTTCCGGCAGCGGAAAGACGACCCTGGCCGAGGCGCTGATGGGACTGCGTGCAATCGAGGACTTGCGTGGCGACGCCAATGCCGATGTTTTCGCCATGTCCCCGCAGGATGCTGCCGTTCTGACCGGCACCTTGCGTCACAACCTTCTGATGGGTGACGTCGGTGCAACGGATGCCGATCTCTGGCAGGCGCTGGACGACGCCGCTTTGGCGGACCGCGTCAGATCCCTGCCGAAAACGCTCGACACCTGGATCGGCGATGCCGGGCTGGCGCTATCGGGCGGAGAACGCAGGCGGCTGTCGCTCGCCCGCGCTTATCTGCGCAAGGCCCGGGTCCTTCTGCTCGATGAGCCGACCGAGGGGCTCGATCCGGCGACCGAAGCGGTTGTTGTCGACCGGCTGGAACAGCGGCTCACGCGGACAGGCCAGGGCCTGATCGTGATCAGCCACCGGCCGTCGCCGCACCGGCTGGTGACGGAGTGGCTGCGGACGGCCTGACAGGTTCATTCCGCCGCAATCCTGGCCAGCAAGGGCGTCAGCAGCGCCGCACGCAATATCCGCAAGGCCGCTTCGTCGCCCTGCGACCGCCGCGCGGCGACCACGTCCAGAAATTCGATGTGTCCGAAGAGGGACTGAGCGAGATTGAGCGCCTCCAGTACGCGGATTGGAATCTCGCGATCCTGAGACCGGAAACAGAGGAGCGGTATATGGCGCGTCTTCGGATCCGACTTGGTCATGCGAATCACATCGAAAATGCGGGAATTGTTGAAATGTATGCTCAGGGCCAGCAGATCGGCTTCACAGGCGCGGTCGATGGCTTCGTCACCGGTCGACACCGGCATCACTGCGGCGGCTCCACGCAAGGCGTTGGAAATCAGTCGGGCGCCGTCCGGCGCATCTGCGACTAGCACGCGGGACTGTGTCATCATGGCGGCACTCAAACGCAGGCAAAGGCCGATCTTATGCCGGCAGCATTAACCGCCAGCCGCGAAAGCCCATCCATTTGCCACCTGAGACTCCGAGGCTACCTGCCCCGGCATAAAAAATGGATTAGGATGTTACCCTGCATTGCATTTTGCCGCGATCACACCGTTACCTGAATCCACGCATCAGCGTGTATCAGCCTTAAGGGGTGCAGTCCTCAGCAGGCGCGTCGAAACCGAATGGCCTACTGATCGGCCGGCGTCGTCGTGCCCGCCGTCCCCGTCGCTGCGCCGTCTTCGGTTGCGCCGGTCGTGGCATCGGTGACCGTACCTGCCCCTACGCCGTCCGTTACGGTCCTGCCTTCCAGGGGTGTGTCACCCGCCGTCGTGGCTGTGCGGGGCGTCGTCACTGCGGCCGGCGTATCGACGATGCCGCCATCGGCCCTGGTGCCGCCGGTCACGGGCTGGTCGGCCGGAACGACAGCCGTGTCGGACGGCTCGCCCTGACTTACCACAGACGCGACACTGTAGACGATCGCGACGGCGGCGATGAGCGCCACAACGATCCACAGCGTGCGCCAGTTCCGGCGCGGCGTCATATCGTCATGGACGTGATGTACAGTTGCCATGGCTGCAACCTCCATGTTTTTGCTGCGGAAAGCCATGCGCCTTTTCACATAAAGAATCTGGCTCACGCCCATGCCAGGAAACAAAGACGCAGCAAAAAACAGCAGCCATTGCGCCTTTTTTACACAGGGTCTCCGCATAGGAAGCGACTTCTTACAGCGTTACGGACGAGGGTCCCGGCAATGACAACCGCCGCCCGGAGCCGGACATGACCATCGACCACGACACCCTTGAAGGTAAGCGCATTCTCGTCACCGGCGGCACGACCGGTATCGGCCGGGCCACCGTCGCCTTGCTGGCACAGGAAGGTGCGCACGTCCTTACCTTCGGCCGCCATCAGCAGGAACTCGACGTCTCGCTGGACAATGCGCGCGGCAAGGCGGCGAAAGGCGGCAAGGTGCTGGGCCTGACGGCGGATGTCGCGACGCGCGAAGGCGTTGAAACCGTCTTCAACGCCGTCGATGCGCAGCTTGGCGGCATCGATATCCTGATCAATAATGCAGGCCTGGCAGCCGAAGGCCCGCAGGATATGGACGAGGATGCCTGGCGCTACGTCGTCGAAACCAATTTCGTCGGTTATCTGTCCTGCGCGCGGGCGGCCATAAGGCGCATGGAAGGCAAGGGCGGACAACTGGTCTTCATCGGCTCCGTCAGCGCCGATTTCAAATCGCCCGGCACCAGCACCTACGCCGCGACGAAAGCGGGGGTGAAAGTCTTCGCCGAGACCCTGCGCAAGGAGGTCCAGGAGAAGAACATCAAGGTAACCCTGATCGAGCCCGGCTCCGTCGGCGCCGACATGCAGGAAAAAAGTCCCGAGGAACAGCGCGAAGCGATCGAAAAGATGGAAATGCTCTACGCCGAGGAACTGGCGG
>CAMLLA010000177.1 GCA_946480525.1 uncultured Asticcacaulis sp.
TCTGGGTCGTCACCGTGCCTTCGCCCTGCATGCCATTACCTGCCCAATGGGCCTTTGCCGTACGTAACATCGGAGACTCTCCTGTTTGGATGAATACAGACGCTTTTCTAAACTGGTGTGCGCAACTGCACAATTAAAGATTATACGAAAAAAAGCCCCCCGGGATGGACGTCCGGAGGGCCAATGAAGATCGCACGGTAGGGATGGGCCGCCGATCATAAGGGGCAGCCGGGAGGCGCTGCCCAAACTCATGTGTAAAGGTTTAACGCACGGGGCATCGCCTTCCCATGCGATTGAAAACTTCAAAAAGTCAGGAAAAGATAAACACCGTTATCTGAACTGGCCTTGCCATCTGCGCCGGTAATGCCTAAGTGAAGGCGATCCCCGACGAACAGGAGCCCGCATCCATGTAATTTTCTCTCCGAGACACCTTTGCTGTTGCTCTCTTCAGGAAAATTCCATGCCTGCTATTGTTGTTCGCGACCTGTCGTGGTCGCTCGGGGACGGCCGTGTATTGTTCTCCCATCTCGACCTGACTTTCGGCGCCCATCGCACCGGCGTGATCGGCCGCAACGGCACCGGTAAGTCGACCCTTCTCAAATTGATCGCCGGCAGCCTGCCCCTGCAAACCGGCGCGATTACCGTCAAGGGGACCGTGGATGTCCTGCGCCAGTCGCATCCCGCCGATGCCACCGTCGCCGACCTTTTCGGCATAACGGAAGGCATCGCCATTTTACAGCGCGCCGAAGCGGGCAAAGCGACGGCGGACGACCTGGTTCGCGCGGACTGGACGCTCGAAGACCGTCTTAATGAGGCGCTCACACGCATGGCGCTGGATACGGCGCCCGGCACACCGCTCAGCAGGCTGTCCGGCGGGCAGCAGACGCGCGCCGCCCTGGCCGCCCTCACCTTCAACGCCCCCGACGTCCTGCTGCTCGACGAACCGACCAACCACCTCGACCGGCAGGGCCGTCAGGCCGTGCTCGACCTGCTGAAGGGCTGGCGCAAGGGCGCGGTTGTCGTCAGCCACGACCGCGAACTGCTTGAGGCAATGGACGCGATCGTCGAGCTGACCTCGCTCGGTGCGACATCCTATGGCGGCAACTGGAGCCATTATCGCGCGCGGAAAGCCGATGAACTTGCGGCCGCCCGGCACGACCTCGAAGACGCCGAAACGCATGCGGCGGATGTGGCTCGGACGGCGCAAACAACCGCAGAGCGCAAGGCACGAAAGGACAGTGCCGGACGCCGTAAGGCCGCAAAGGGCGACGCCCCGAAGATCCTGCTGGGCATGATGAAAAACCGCAGCGAGAACACTTCAGGCGGCAATGCCCGTCTGGCCGAACGGCAACGCATTGAGGCCGAAAACGCCGTCGTCGCGGCGCGACAGAAGATAGAAGTGCTGGAGCCTTTTACCGTTACCCTGCCCCCGACCGGACTGCCGCCTGGCCGGATCGTCCTGCACCTGGATAGCATAACCGCCGGGCATATCCCGGATCGGCCCGTCATCCGGGACTTCGATCTGCACGTCACGGGGCCGGAGCGCATCGCGATCACCGGACCAAACGGATCCGGCAAAACCACACTGCTCAGCCTGATTACCGGAAGCCTTGCGCCGCAGTTCGGCATGGTCAAGGCGACGGAACACATGGCGCTGCTGGATCAGCAGGTCAGCCTGCTTGATCCGGCGCTCACCATTCGCGACAATTTTCGCCGCCTGCATTCTGACGCCGGCGAAAACAGCTGCCGGGTGGCGCTGGCGCGCTTCATGTTCCGTGCCGACGCCGCGCTTCAGGCGGTCGGGACTTTGAGCGGTGGCCAGCGTCTGCGCGCCGGACTGGCCTGCGTTCTGGGCGCTGCCCCACCGTGGCTGCTGTGCCTGGATGAACCGACCAACCACCTCGATATGGCTTCGATCGAAGCCGTCGAAGCCGGCCTCAAGGCCTATGATGGCGCACTGATCGTCATCAGCCACGATGAAGCGTTTCTCGACGCCATTGGCATCACTCGGCGGGTCTCACTTGGCTGACGACACGCCGTCCGGCATCCAGCCTTAACGTCAAATCCGCCCGGCCCGGCATCTCGCGCAGGATGGCCTGCGTCAGGCGTTCGTAATGCAGGACAAAGCGCGCGACTTCGCCATCGGTCATGACGCGCGTGCCCGTCCTGCCTTCACGCCTTAGCCTCTCGCGCAGTTCGTGCTCGGCCTGGGTCCGCCATTCGGTGACAACGGCGAATTCCGGAGCCGCCAGCAGGACCAGCCGGTCCATGCGTCCAAACAGCCGGCGGTACGATCCCTTCAGCGCGTCATTGACGTAGCGGCGCCACGTACCTTGCCCATCCAATGACGCTTCCAGGTCGTTGACGGGGTCGGACAGTTCATAATCGGCCTGCGGCATCGCCCCGACGCACCAGCCTTCGAACAGGATCAGATCGGCGCCTTCGATTAACGGCCGTTCGGTGTCCGGCGCCGGCTGGTCGCTGGCCTTGTCGAAGCGGGGCAGCCGGACCGGCCGTCCAGCCTGCAAGGCATCGAGAACGGCTTCCCCCAGGGCGACATCATGCGTACCGGGAACACCGCGCGTAGCGAACATGGGGCTGATGCTGTCCGCCAGTCGCGCCCGTGCCTCGCGTGACAGATAAAGATCGTCCAGGGACAGGACGGCGACGCGCACGCCGCGATCTTCGAATTGTTCCGCCAGATGCCGCGACAGGGTCGACTTGCCGGACCCCTGAGATCCGCAAATGCCGACAACCAGGGGCCTGACATCATTCAGCCAGTCCGCAACCGCTGGCGCTACGATCTCAAGCGATGCGGTCACGCGGCTCCTCACCCCGGAAAAATGCGTCGATATTGGTCGCGGCGCGCATCCCCATCTCGTTACGCGTTTCGATGGTGGCGCTGCCGAGGTGCGGCAGCAGGACGGCATTGTCGAGGCCCAGAAGGTCCGGATGGACGATGGGCTCCTTTTCATAGACGTCCAGGCCTGCCGCCCAGATGACATTGTCCCTCAGCGCCTGCGCCAGATCGGCCTCATGGACGACCGAGCCGCGCGCCGTATTGATCAGGATGGCCGTCGGCTTCATCAGGCCCAGCAGGCGGGCGTTCACCAGATGGCGCGTTGTCTCACCGCCAGGACAATGCATGGATAATACATCCGATTGCGCCGCCAGTTCATCGAGACCTTCGAAATAGGTGGCGCCCAGCTCGGCTTCGATATCCGGCGCGGCGCGGCTGCGGCTGGCATAGGCGATTTTCATGGACAGGGCCAGGCTGGCCCGGCGCGCCACGGCCTGTGCAATGCGGCCAAAGCCGAACAGGCCCAGCGTCTTGCCCTGCAGCGACTGGCCCAGCATGTGCGTCGTGCCCCAGCCCTTCCACCCATGGGCGCGCACCTGGCGCTCGCCCTCTCCGCCGCGCCGGCTGGTCATCAGCATGAGCAGAAGCGCGATATCGGCCGTCGCATCGGTCAGGACGTCGGGCGTATTAGCAACGACGATGCCGGCGGACTTCGCCGCTTCAAGATCGATGTGCTCAAAGCCGACGCCGAAATTGGCAATGACCTTTACGCGCGCGTCCGGCTGGCCGAGGATTTCCGCATCCAGCCTATCGGTCACAGTCGGACACAGCCCGTCATAGGCCCGCATCGCGGCCTTCAACTCGTCGCGACTGAGCGGGTGTCCGCTGCGATTGACCGTCACGTCATAGCGTTCGGAAATCCAGTGTTCGGCCGCTTCGGGCCATGGGCGGGTCAGGAGAATCTTCGGCTTGCTCATGCCGCGTTCATAGCCGTCCGAAACCGTCCGCACAATTCAGAACGGCAATGGCGACACGAAGAGATGCCGCTCACCAGAAACCGGATGCGGAACCTCAAGCCGTTCGGCATGCAGCAGCAGACGCGGGCTTTGCGCGATAATATCCGGCGGCGCATAGAGCGCATCGCCAATGATCGGATGGCCCAGGGCCAGCATATGGACGCGCAACTGATGCGACCGGCCAGTAACCGGCTCCAGCGCCACCCGCGTTGTCTCCCCGCCGCGCGACAGGACCCTGTACCGGGTGAGCGACGGCTTGCCGATCGCATGATCGACCACTTGCCTGGGACGATTGGGCCAATCGGTGATCAGTGGTAAATCAACTTCACCAATGTCGTCCGTTATGTTTCCCGCGACGACGGCCACATAGGATTTGGCCACGGACCGTTCGGCGAAGGCGATCGAAAGCTTGCGATGCGCCTCGGGTCCGCGGGCCATCACCATCACACCTGATGTCGCCATATCCAGGCGGTGCACAATCAAGGCGTCCGGATATTCGTTCTGGACCCGCCGAATCAGGCAGTCCTCACCGGCCGGTCCCTTGCCGGGCACGCTTAAAAGGCCGTGAGGTTTATCCACAGCCATCAAATGTTCATCTATATGGAAAAATCTCAACACCGGCGGACTGGCGCATATATCAGGATCATGCGCAAGGTCCGCCGGCCTCTGAGAGAGGGGCGCCGGGGTCCCGACGGTCAACAGACCTCCCCGGCGCTCATGCAGGCTCGCACCGCCGCGCGCGTCCTACGATGAGATGACACCGTCCTCATCGAAACCCCGTAAAAAAAATATTGCGAAAAAATCATCTTTCTGTCGCCCAGGCTTCCGGCGCTTGCCAGTTGCGCTTTCAGATGCGACAAAGCCTTTATCAGGAAACGAAAACCGATTTTGAAACCCGCCGCGCAGACCCAGTTGCTGGAAGCCTATTTCGAGAAGCGCGTGCTTCTCGTGCGCTATTTCACGCGTCTGACGGCTGATCCCGCCATGGCTGAGGATATCGTTCAGGATCTTTATGTACGCCTGTCGGGCATGACGTACGAAACACAAATTGGCGATCCGGCAGCTTTCCTGTTCCGAATGGCCCACAATATTCACCTCAATCAATTGCGCGCGCTCAGAAATTCCCGCGGCCGGGATGCGGCGTGGCAGGAGTTGAGCGGGCACAGGATCGGTGACGAGACCGCGGACGATGGCCCTTCGGCGGAGGACCAGGCCCACGGGCGCCAGCTGATGGAAAAGCTGACCGCGGCGCTCAGCGAACTGCCGCAAAAGACGCAGAGCGTTTTCCGGCTCCATCGCATGGAGGGCCTGACCCAAACAGAGGTCGCCGCGAAAATGGATGTGTCCTTGAGTTCGGTTGAAAAACACCTGGCGACGGCGCTCCGGCATCTGACGGCGCGGCTGCGGCCACCGGGTGCGGGCACTTGACGACCACGCACTTCGGCGGAAGTGCCTAGTTATCTTGTCGCATTTTCCACGCCGAACCGGCGGCCACTTCGGCGGGAAATGGGATTCTTATCTTGTCGCATTTTCCACGCCGAACCGGCGGCCACTTCGGCGGGAAATGCTCCGGATAACAAAAGTACGGGTTACAGGCGTTTGCGGTGTCTTCATTGCAGAAAAGGCGAAACAGAGAACTATGTCGGGAAAACATGAGGATGTGTCGGTGATCGAACTGGCCGCTGCCGTATGGGCGGTGCGCAGCCAGAATGCCGGCTTCCGCGAGGCTGACATCGTCGCCTTGACGGAATGGCTCGAAGCCTCGGACGCGCACGCCGATGCCTATCGCCGCGCTTTGGGCGTATGGATCGACGCTGGCGAAGCTGCTCAGCTTCCGCCACAGGCGGAACTGTCCGTCGAAGACAATGTCATTCATCTCAATGCCCATGCCCGTCCGGCGCCCAGGCGGCGCAGCCTGTTGGGCTGGGGAATCGGCGGCGCGGTTGCGGCCAGCATCACGGCCATGGTCGGCGTATCGCTTTATCTGACGCAACCGGTTCCGGCCGAAACCTATAGTACGGTCAAGGGTGAACGCCGCGCCGTTATCCTGGCTGACGGCACCCGGCTGATGCTCAACACCGACAGCCAGGTTTCGGTTGTCATGGGCCGTACCAGCCGTGCCGTCACCCTGACGCGCGGTGAAGTCTCCGTAGAAGTCGCGGCCGACGCCGGACGCCCCTTCACGCTCGACACCGAAGACCTGCGCATTACCGACATTGGTACGGAATTCAACGTCCTGCGTCAGGACGATGCTGTCCACGTCACGGTTAAATCGGGCATGGTCAGTCTGAAGCCCGCCGCCGCCGGCAGCCAGGCCCTGACCGTTCAGGCCGGACAGCAGGGCATTCACCGCACAGGCTCACTGACCAGCTCGCTGAAAAATGCTGATGCGCAACAGGCCTTTGCGTGGCGCACGTCGCATGCTATCTATCGGGATCAACCGCTTTCGCTTGTCGTCAAGGACCTGAACCGGTACTTCGACAAGCCGATCGTCGTTGACGAAGAAGCCGGGAAGCTCAGGCTGACCGCCATCCTAACACTGGATTCGGAGCGTGCTGTTGTCGGGCGGCTGGAACAGTTTCTCCCGCTTGACGCAACGGCGACGGACAAGGCTATTGTCCTTCGCCGCGCTGACGTTCGCCCTGGCGGCGCCTGATGCGGCACGGGCAGCCGACCTCGGCGCCCTCCCCCTCGACATTCCGGCTCAGCCTGTAAATCAGGCCCTGGTGACGCTTGCCTTGCGCACAGGCGTATCCATTGGCGGCGTCGATCCCGCCCGATGCGGTCCTCTGTCACGGGCGATTCGCGGCCGCATGACTCCGGAACGTGCGTTACGCGGCATCCTGGCGAATAGCCAGTGCGATGTGAAGCGCATTGATTCGCGCACCTTCCGGCTCGATCTTCGGCCCGTGCCGCCACGGCCACCCGTTCAGTTGTCGCCCACCGAGGCGTTCGATACCGAGGAAGTCCTGGTAACCCGCCGCCCCGTGCGCACCGAACTTCTGCCGCGCGCCGTAAGCGTGGTGTCGGGTGGAGCGGTTATCCAGAACGACTTCGACCTGGCCAAGCTGGCGGCGCGCGTTCCCGGCATGACAATTACCAATCTCGGTCCCGGCCGAAACAAGATCATGCTGCGTGGCGTTTCGGACAGCATTCTGACCGGGCGTACACAATCGACCGTTGGTCTTTACCTCGACGACTCTCCTCTTACCTACAACGCCCCTGATCCCGACCTGCTTCTGGTCGACGTGGCGCGCGTAGAAGTGCTCAAGGGCCCCCAGGGCGCGCTTTATGGCCAGGGTTCATTGTCCGGCGTCGTGCGCGTGGTGACCAACCGGCCACGACTCGACCGGTTCGAAGCCGATATCGGCGCCGGCCTTGGCGCCACCGAGGGTGGCGATACGTCTTGGCGTGTAACGGCGCTGATCAACGCACCGCTCATCCGCGACACCCTGGCGGTGCGCACCGTAACCTACAAGGACGAGAGCGGGGGCTTTGTCGAAAATAACGCCGGTGGCCGCACGACCAGCAATGCCACCACACGCCTTGGCGGCCGCGCGGCACTGGTCTGGGCCATCGATGACCGCTATCAACTGGAGGCGACCGCCGCCGCCCAGTCGCTGAGCAGCGATGACAGCCAGTATGTCCTGAACACCACGACGCCGTTCCGACGCCGCCTCGATGTCGCCGAACCCCACGACAACCGCTTCCTCAATCTGTCGGCCGGTCTTGAAGGCAAGCTCGAAAAGGGCACCCTGAAGCTATTCGTCAATCACCTGCGCCACGATATCAACACTCGTTACGACGCGGCGCCTGTGCGAGCGAGCCTGATGGCCGCGCCTGCGGGTGACCTCCTTTACAACGAAGACCAGTCCCTGGAACTGACGACCAGCGAGATCAGCCTCATGTCCCCATCCAACCAGCGCCTGCGCTGGCTGATCGGCATGTTTCTGGCGCGCGCCGATGAAACCTTCGAACCGCGTTTGAGCGACGACAGTGGTCAGAGTGATGTTTATGAAGAAATCCGACGTGAACGCGTCGACGATCTCGCCGGCTTCGGACACATTATCTACGACCTTGCCCCCAGATGGACGGCCTCTCTCGGACTGCGGCTGACGGGTAGCCGACGCCAGACCCACAGCGTCATCAACGATGTTGCCCTGAATGGATATGCCGCGTCCGCTGTCGTAAGCAGGGATACAAGGGCCAGTCGTTTCGCCCATACCTTCGTCGTCAACTATCAGGCGCGCGAAGGCATGATTCTCTACGCTCAGACGGCAGATGGCTTCCGCACCGGCGGCTTCAATACCCTTAGTCAGGGCACCGCGATGGAGCC
>CAMLLA010000178.1 GCA_946480525.1 uncultured Asticcacaulis sp.
AGTTCGGCGTCCAGTCGCGCGTCATCGACTTCCAGGCGGCCAACCTGCTTCCCACGACGGCGACTTCGGCGTTCAAGCCGCTGCCCGCCGGCACCGCGCTGTCCAGCATCACCACTCAGATCGAAGGCCTGGATGACCTCTGGGGCCAGGGCGCACCGGCCAGCTGGGTCGCCATCGACTCGGCCAAGTGGCGCGAAGCGGTCAACTTCGACAGCTTCACCTACTGTGGCGTGGAATGCGGCGCCGCCAAGTCTCAGATCAAGGAAACGACACGCAGCGCCTACGTCATGGCCGAGTTCGACACCGAACGCCTGCCCGTGCCGATCCGCGGCGATGTCGGTTTCCGTTACTTCAAGACGGATCAGCTGGCTGTCGGTCACATCCCCGTCAGCGCCCCCGCCGGTTCGCAGTATTCACAATACGGCAAGCGCAATGTCGTGGAACGCTCCTATGACGATATCCTGCCGTCCGCGAACGTCGTCATCGAATTTACGCCCAACCTGCTGGCACGTGTCTCGGCCGCAAAAGTCATGTCACGGCCGGAACTGGGCAACCTGATCCCGTCCTCAGGCATCACGGCCACCACCCGCACCGGCAATGTCAACAACCCGTTCCTGGATCCGATCAAGGCCAAGACCTTCGATGCCGGCCTGGAATGGTATTTCCGCCCGGGTTCGGTTGTCTCCGTTGGTTACTTCTACAAGGACATCGAATCCTACATCCAGCGCGTGACCGAGCAGGTGCCTTATCGCGACCTGGGCCTGCCCGATTCACTGCTGGACGGCACCAATACCGCGCCGACCGAAATCTTCACCGTCGGCCGCTTCCAGAATACGCCAGGCGGTCCGTTGAAAGGCATGGAGTTCAATCTCCAGGCCGAGTTCGACTTCCTGCCCGGTTTCTGGAGCAAGTTCGGTGTTCTGGGCAACTACACCCACGTCGAATCGGAAATCGAGTACGTGTTGGGCGCCACGGCCACCACCACGGCGGACCTGATCGGCCTTTCGCGCGACTCGGCCAGCGGCACGCTGTACTGGGAAGACGACACGTTCAGCATCCGTACGACGGCGAACTACCGCAGCAAGTACATCCGCGCTATTCCTGCCTCGCCAGGCTCTGACCTCCAGGGCAATGACGAGACCCTGTACGTCGACCTGTCGGCTTCGTGGAACCTCAGCGACCGTCTCAAGCTGATCCTCGAAGCGCAGAACCTGACCGACGAGCAAAACCGCCTGTTCATCGACAGCGTCCGCGAAGACACCCTGTTCGAGCTGCGCAATGGCCGGACGATCACTTTCGGCGTCAACTACAAGTACTGAGTTCCAGATCGGACCTGACTATGAGGCCGCCTCGCAAGGGCGGCCTTTTTTATTCCCATCATCCCTATTGACCGACTCATAACTCACGAGTTATACGTCAACTCATAACCAAGGAGTTATGAGTTGATCCCGTCTGGACCGGATATCCTGTTTCGTACGCTTGGCGACCCGACACGGCGCGCCATCTTCGAGCGCCTGTGCCGCGGCGGAGAACAGACGGTCGCCGCCCTGACGGCGAAGGCCGGCGTCTCCCAGCCGGCGGTTTCGAAGCACCTCGGCGTGCTGAAAGACGCCGGCCTGGTGCGTGATCGCCAGGCTGGCCGGCAGACCCATTACAGTGCCCTGCCCGGCGCGCTTTCACCGCTCACGGACTGGACACAGCAGATGGCCGGCTTCTGGGAAAACCGGTTTGACGACCTCGACGATCTTTTGAAAAGGATGGACCAATGAACAATGGTATTCGCCAGCTTCACCGCTGGGTGTCGATCATCTTCACCCTGACCGTTATCGCCAATTTCGTGGCGCTGGGTCTTGGCCACCAGGTCATGTGGCTGACCTATGCCCCGCTGCCGCCATTGTTCCTGCTGCTGTTCACGGGTCTGTACATGTTCGCCCTGCCTTATGCCGCCAAATGGCGGACGGCCAGGCCGGAGTAGGCTGATGAATCAGCCCAAGCTCCTGTCAGGCGGCAATCCCCAGATTGCGAAAGGCTACGGCGACGCGCCCGTGCAGGCCTATATCGCCGCCATGCCTGGATGGAAAAGCGATATCGGCCGCCGGATGGACGCGATCATCGAACGCACCGTACCTGGCGTGAAAAAGGCCGTGAAGTGGAACACGCCGTTCTACGGCATGGAAAACGATCTCTGGTTCGTCTCGTTCCATTGCTTCACCAACTATATCAAGGTGACCTTCTTCCGGGGCGCATCGCTGGAACCCACCCCCGCGGGCAAATCGAAATACCCGGAGATCCGCTACTACGATATCCGTGAGGACAGGTTCGACGAAGCCCAGTTCACCCAATGGATCAGACAGGCCAGCCAATTGCCTGGCGAAAAGATGTGAGACCAAACCATGAAAAAACCCGTTCCCGGCCGCGATGCCCTCAGTGTTCCGCAACGGATCGATGCCGCCATCGATGACCTGCCGGACTGGCGTGGTGAAACCCTGGCTCGTCTGCGCGCCCTGATTCATGAAGCCGATCCGGATGTGGTCGAAGAATGGAAATGGGGCATTCCGGTCTGGTCGCACGACGGCATCATCTGCACCGGCGAAGTCTACAAGGCCGCCGTCAAGACGACCTTCCCCAAGGGCGCATCGCTGGACGATCCCTCCGGACTGTTCAATTCCAGCCTGGAGGGCAATGCCCGCCGCGCCATCGACTTCAAACAGGGCGACGTCATCAATGCCGATGCCTTCAAGGCGCTGATCCGCGCCGCCGTCGCGCTCAACTCCGCCAAGCCCGCCGCAAAGAAAAAAAGCAAATGACCGAAACCCGCACCGTCACCGTCGAACGCGAATTTCCTCATCCGCCGGAAAAGTTGTGGCGCGCCCTCACCCAGCCGCACCTGATGGAGGAATGGCTCATGAAGAATGACTTCCAGCCGGCAATAGGCCATCGCTTCAACCTGCGTGGCGACTGGGGCGGTGTGCTCGATTGCGAGGTTCTGGCGATCGAGCCCGGCAAACGCCTTTCCTATACCTGGAACTTCGCCCACGACGATCCCACCTACAATCTCGACAGCGTCGTGACGTTTACGCTGACGCCGTCCGACACCGGCACGCACCTGCGCGTCGAACAGGCAGGCTTCCGGCCTCATCAGAGACAGGCTTTCGGCGGCGCCCTGCAAGGCTGGGGGCAAAAGCTGGAAAAACTGGAAGAGATCGTGGCGCGCGAAGACTAAAGCGATACGGCGAAAAGTGTGAAGCAGTTTTCGCCTTAAATATCGCGACAAAACAAAAATTTAGATCGGAATGATGCTTCCAACTAAAATCATTCCGATCTGACATCCCCGCGCCTGTCCACAGTTCTCATTTGGGGCTGAACTTGTAAATTACAAGAATTGCTTATCCAAATTCTCTTCCTTAAATAACAACAACTTATTCAAAGGCGCGTTGTTTTGACAGGAGATGGAAAATGGCTGAGCATGACGTCCTGATCGCCGGCGGCGGGCCGACCGGCCTGATGCTGGCGGGCGAACTGGCCCTGGCCGGCATCGACGTGGCAATTATCGAACGCCGCGTTGATCAAACGCTTGTCGGGTCGCGCGCGGGAGGGCTGAGCGCCCGCACCCTGGAGGTGCTCGATCAACGCGGCATCGTGGATCGCTTCCTGAAGGAAGGGCAAATCGCCCAGGTCACCGGCTTTGCGGTCACGCGCCTGGACATCAGCGATTTCCCGACCCGGCACAATTACGGACTGGCCCTCAGACAAAAGCATATAGAACGCATTCTCGCGGAATGGGTCGACGAACTGGCGGTGCCGGTCTATCGCAATCGCGAGGTCACGTCTTTCACTCAGGATGACGCGGGCGTTACGATAGAGCTGTCCGACGGTACATCGCAGCGCGCCAATTATCTCGTCGGGTGCGACGGCGGTCGAAGCGTGGTCCGCAAAACGGCCGGTATCGCGTTTCCCGGCTGGGAAGCAAGCGTCAGCAATATTCTGGCCGAGGCCGCAGTGACCGAAGAACCGCCACTGGGCGTCCACAGGACTGCCGTTGGCATGCACGCCTTTGGCCGCGAAGCCTATGAAATCCGCGACGGCAAGGTCGTTTTCGCCACCGAAGGCCCCGTGAATTTCATGGTGACGGAACCTGCGCCGGGCGCGACGGCAGAGCCAACCCTGGAAGATCTCCGCAAGGCGCTGGTCGCCGCCTGCGGAACCGACTACGGGATTCACAACCTGACCTGGATTTCCAGGTTCACCGACATGTCGCGACAAGCGGAGACCTATCGCAAGGGCCGTGTTCTCCTGGCCGGAGATGCCGCGCACGTGCATTCCCCGGTGGGCGGCCAGGGGCTCAATACGGGTGTGCAGGACGCGGTGAACCTCGGGTGGAAGCTGGCCCAGGTGGTGAAAGGCATTTCACCTGAAAGCCTGCTGGACACCTATCATGCCGAACGGCACCCGGTGGCGGCCCGCGTGCTGCGCACGACGATGGCGCAGGTTGCCCTGCAACGGACCGACGACCGCACCGAAGCCCTGCGCGACCTTGTCACCGAATGGCTTGGTATGGACACGCTTCGCAAACAGGTCGCTGCCGAAATGTCAGGACTGGGCATCCGCTACGACCTGGGCGGCGCGCATCCGCTGGTCGGCCACCGCATGCCGGACCTGGAGCTCGTCACACCGGACGGCCCGGTGCGGGTCTTTACTTACCTGAAACGTGCGCGGCCGGTGCTTCTGAACCTTGGCGCTTCCGGGGATATTGACATCACGCCATGGTCGGATCGCGTGACGCTGATCGACGCCACCTACGATGGTCCATGGGAGTTGCCGGCTCTGGGCCTGATCATCGCCCCGGCCGCGGTGCTCGTGCGGCCTGACGGATATGTGGCATGGGCCGGCAATGGAACGCAGGAGGGCCTTCGCGACGCAATGACGACCTGGTTCGGATCGCCAGGTTAAGCGTTACGCCGCCATGCGGTGCCAGACTTCCTGATCGACCTTGGAGGCGCTCAGCATGCCTGCCATCTGCTGCTGATACAGGGCGCCGACATCGTCCGGATTGATCGACTTGAAGTCGGCGTCGACACTGTTCGGATTGCCGTCCGCCTGCATGACGAAGAACTGGGCGGCGTTGATGCGTGGCATCTTCAGATGAATCAGCAGTGCCAGCCTGCGGGCCCGTTCGGGGTTGCGCTTATGGACCTGCGGATCTTCGGCGAACATCTCACGGCCCAGCAACGCGATATATTCCGGGCTGAGTGCCTGAAAACGTTCGGCATCCAGGGGCTGGATCATGCGGGTGGCGTCGATGTCGAAGATATGGTCGTTGAGTAGGAAGTACAAAGCAGGCACCCTGAAAGCGTGAACAGGACGCCACACTGACACAAAGGGTTGTGGATTCCGTCAAGGAAGACAGTTAATCGCCATTGACCTTGTTTGCTCGTCCGCGCGTCAAATAACGGTTTCCGTCAAGTGGTGCCGGCCTTCGGCATCTTCGATTTCCACCACCCAGAGATCAGGATCATATTTGATCTGGCGCGCGATCCAGACGTCGATATCGGGCTCGTTCAATGTCTCGACCGGCCGCATCCACTTGGTGCCCCCCTCATCCCCCTCTCCGGTCTGGACCTCACGCAGCACATAGGCGTCGCGCGTGCGCAGGTTCAGCACCTTGACCAGCACGGCGCCGAACTGCGGATGGCCCTTGCGCGCTATGAAGGCGAACGACCCCGCCTGTTCGACCCGGCGTGTCAGGGCGCTCACCCATATGTCGGAGGACAGCAGCATTGAGTCACGCCATCGCCGACAGGGCGCTCAGTTCCTCGAGATCGAGGTCGCGCTCCAGTTCGTGCAGGGTTTCGTCGTCAATTTCGCCGGCGCGATGCAGGCGGATCAGTTCCGTCCGCCCGGCGGCCACCGCCGCCAGCACCAGGTCGAAATGGGCGTGCAGCATCGGCCGATGCGCCTCTTCCTCAGCCGCATACTTTTGCGACATCGTCGCCTTGCGCTGATAGCGTTCAAGGAGGCGCGGATGGATCAGCGTACCTTCATCGTCATAGGCACGCGCTTCGATGATCTTCACCTGGACCTGCGCCATCGACGCCTCGGCCTGGCTCATGGTCAGGCGCGGGGCATCGCCTTCGCTCAGCCTGGCCCACCTAATCACGCCCCCCAGCGTCATGCCCTGAATCAGAACCGTAGCGAGAATAACAGCGAAAGCCACGACCAGCATGAAGTCGCGGCCGGGGAAGCTGGCCGGCACGCTCAGCGCCACGGCCAATGTCACCACACCGCGCATCCCCGCCCAGCTGAGCACGGTCGAGCATTTGGGGCCAATCGGCGTGTAGCGCCTGACGCCCAGTTTTTGCACGGCCCAGGTTATCGCATCCGCGCCGAACACCCAGGCAAAGCGGGCCAGGGTCAAGGCCAGAATGATGAGCAGCACCGGCACGGCCATGGTCTCGACAATAACGGCAAAGCCGCCGGCGCGATCGACGACGTCGCGCAACGACGACCCGATCAGGAGGAAGACAGCGGCTTCCATGAGGAAGATCATGACCTGCCAGAACGAGGTGCCGCGCATGCGCACCGCCGCCGTAAAGACGACGTGCTGGTACCAGCCGCAGATCAGGCCGGTCACCACCGTGGCAATGACGCCCGATACGTGGAACATTTCCGCCAACAGGTACGACGCCCACGGGGCCAGGATCGACGCGGCGATCATCAGGTAGTCGTCGCCGAGACGCTTTACCAGCAACACCCAGGCCGCCGCAATCACCGCCCCGGCCACGGCGCCGCCAACGGCCAGCATGGCAAAGCTTCCGACCGCATCGGTGGCGCTGAAGGCGCCCGTCACCCCGGCTGCGATGGCGAAACGGAAGAGGACCAGTCCCGTGGCGTCATTGAGCAGGCTTTCGCCTTCGAGCAGGATCGACAGGCGGCGCGGCAGTTTCACGGTCTGCAGGATGGCGCGCGCCGATACCGCGTCGGGCGGCGAGACAATGGCGCCCAACGCCGCGCACGCCGCCCAAGGAAGGGAGGGCATAAGCGCATGCGTCACCACCGCCACGACCACGGTCGTAAAAATCACCGCTCCGACTGACAGGGATATGATGCCGATCATATGACGTTTGAGCTGGGAGATGGCGATGAACCAGGCGCCGTCCATCAGAAGCGGCGGCAGGAAGATCACCAGGACCAGTTCGGGATTGAGATTGATGACCGGCAGCCCCGGGGTGAATGCCAGCAGGGCGCCTCCGGTCAGGAGCGCCACGGCTGGCGGCAATTTCAGCCGGTGCGCGACATAGTGCAGCGCGATGATCGCCAGCAGCATCGCGATAACCAGTTCGAAAGTCTGCGTCGGCTCCATTTTCCACGTCCCGGATTCGCTTGAGCCGACAAAGTAGCGGCCGGGGAAGGCGTGTCAACAAACCGTCTGGCCTGCGTGTCTGGCGCCAGCCCCGTTCGCGGCGGCACATTCATTCAGCCTTAACCCTGTCTGCTCACGGCCTCTCAACCCTGTTCCTTTATAACGCTCTTATCAGTTCAGGGCAGAAGGCACATATGGAACGGTTGCGGGGTATAAGGGTCGGCGCGCTTGTGGTCGCAGCAATCCTCTGCGCCCTGCCCGCCGGCGCCGGGTCCGATGACACGACCACCACGGCCGTCAAGCGCTACTTCCTGGCCGAAGCCAATGCGCGCTGCAATCTGCTGGATGACGCAACCGCCATGGCCGTGACTTCGGGTTACGTGCAGGCGCGCAATGCGCTCATCCGCTCGACGGGCGGAATGCAGGGCCTGTCCCCCTATCTCGGCGAGGCGCGGATCGCCGCCCACTCCGTCGCCTGCGACGCGCCGCAACTGCTCTCCGAAGCCCGGGCCGCTTCCGATGCCTATCGCGCCTTTGCCAGCCAGCCCCGGCTGAACCTTCCCGGCGCCCGGTCCGAATGGGTGGGTACGCGCGCCCACGGCGACGAGTCTGCCTGGCGGCTGGCGCAGTATCAATCGAACACCGACGCCGACCTGGCGCTCGGGCTTTACGGTACGCTCAGCGACAACCGCTTTACCGTCATGGCCGATTTTCACGATGGCGAGACACCTTACGCCGCCAGGCTGATCGTACGCGATCCAACGATTGCCCCGGCCGGCCTCATC
>CAMLLA010000179.1 GCA_946480525.1 uncultured Asticcacaulis sp.
CATGATCCTGTCGTGCGATCGTGACGCGGCGTTCAAGGCCATCAACAAGCTGATGAGCAGTTCCAACGGCAGCCTGCGCAGCGAGATCCTGTCGCTGGCGCGGAAGCTGGATATCGACCTGTAGATTTGTGCCCGGGCCTCCGGCTTTGACAAGCGGCACTCACCTGTTACACCTTACCCTGTTATTTACCGTCGCAACGTCCAGCGGATGCCGCCGCATGCTTGTCCGGACGTTGCCTGGGGGAGGTTACATGAAAATCCTGAAAACGCTGGCGGTCCTGCCGCTGATGATCCTGCTCAGCCAGTGTGAGCAGAAACCTGGCGGGCCATCGCCCTATGCTTTCGACCTGACGCTTGAGGTCACGCCCGCGGCCGCGGAGCTGATGAAGGCGAAGAACAGCCATTTCGTCGTTGCAGCATCGTATTTCGGCCGGCCCAGGCCGGAGACGCGCGCCCAGGCCAATGCCCAGGGGCGCATCAAGCTGGGCTACGAACAGATCGGCATGGTGCCCGGCGCCACCAAGGTCCACCTGCCGGCTGCGAATTTCGACACCCGCAAGCTCGGTGCGATCAATGGCGACCCGCAGGTCATGGTTATCATCTTTTCGGCCGCCGAAGTGGGGGCGCGCGACGACTTGATTCATTGCAAGACCTATTTCGGCATCATCAAGACGGCCCAGACGCAGCCGCCGGTCGTGGCCTGCGACGTCAACCGGCCCTGAGCATCGCGCGTATTCTGCGTAAGCCGGGAGTTGCGATTCCAGGCTTACGCTTAACGCGCCATTAACTGACACCGATGTCAGTTTCGTGTCGAATTTTCAGACAAGAAAAAGCCCGCTCAGGGGGGATAACGACCTGGCGGGCTTCTTTGTTTTTAAAGCGAGCGTTTCCTCCCCGAAACGCTGGAACTGACCTCTCTCTTCGGGGGAGGTTCCGTTCTCATGACGGGGATATAGCCGGCTTTTTAAAAGGCGGTCAACTCATTTTATAAGATTGCGTCAAAATTTTTTTCAGTTTTTTTCGACTATGCAAACGATGCGCAAAACGGTGTCCGGATATGTCCATATTTTGACAACGTTGTCAGGCCATATTTATTATGGATTTCAAGTGGTTGATGGCTTCTTGACGGGGCAGTGTGACCTGTCCGGGACGGGCTTCTCGCCATTGCTGATTGTCACTTATTTGTAACGCTGCCTGCCGTCCGGCGTCCAGGTCCTTGATGGTCACAGTGCCGTTTGCCAGCTCATCGCCGCCCAGCATGACAGCAGCCGGGGAGATGCGGCGATCGGCATATTTCATCTGGGCCTTCATGCCCGAACGGCCGACGTAAACCTCTGCCGGAATGCCCGCCGCGCGGATCTCGGCGGCCAGCTTGAAGTACTCGCCCATATCGCTGTCCGAGAAGGCGATGATAACGACTGGGCCACGTGCGCGGATGGTATTGCTGTCGCCTGCCAGGGCCAGGGCGGCCGCCAGACGCGACACCCCGAATGAGAAGCCCGTTGCCGGGGTCTTTTCGCCGGTAAAGCGCGCCACCAGGTCGTCGTAGCGCCCGCCGCCGCCGACGCTGCCGAACTGAACCAGGTTGCCCTTTTCGTCGCGCGTCTCGAGCAGTAGTTCGGCCTCGAACACCGGGCCGGTGTAATATTCCAGGCCGCGCACAATGCCAGGGTCGAAGACCGCTCCGGCTTCGTCGACGCCCATGGCCGCCAGCGCCGTGCCGATGCGACCGAGGTCCTCGACGCCGGCCAGACCTTCAGCTGAGTTGGCCAGCACGTTGGCCAGCCGGTTGAGGACTTCGGAACGGGTGTCCGCGCCGCCGGCCGACACGAAATCGAGCACGGGCTGGATGGCCGACGCCGCCAGGCCGGCGCCCTTGGTAAAGTCGCCGCTTTCGTCCTTGCGGCCGGCGCCCAGAAGCAGTTCCACGCCGGGCAGGCCGAAGCGGTCGAGCTTGTCGATGGCGCGCAGCACGCCCAGTTGCTGAACGGGATCGACGACGCCCAGCGAGGTGAGGAGGCCGTTCAGCAGCTTGCGGTTATTGATGCGGATGCGGGTCGGGATGTCCAGCGCCTTGAAGCCCGTGACGGCAAGCGCGATGACCTCCGCGTCGGCCTCCGGACGATCCGAGCCGACGATGTCGGCGTCGCATTGCATGAACTCGCGCAGGCGGCCGGGACCGGGCTTTTCATTGCGCCACACCGGGCCGTAGGCATAGCGGCGGTAGGGCTTGGGCAGGGTTTCCCAGTTCTGGGCGGCGAAGCGCGCCAGCGGCGCGGTCAGGTCGTAGCGCAGCGCCATCCACTGATCGTCGTCGTCCTGCAACGCGAAGACGCCGACATTGGGCCGGTCGGAGTCGGGCAGGAACTTGCCGAGCGCATCGGCGTATTCGAAGGCCGGCGTCTGCAGCGCTTCGAAACCGAAGGATTCGTAGACCTTCGACACCGTTTCGATCAGCCGGCGCTCGATGGCAATCTGGGCATTGCGTTTGTCTATGAAGCCGCGCGGGCTGCGGGCTTCGGGACGGAAGGGGGTGTCTGGGTTCTCGGTCATGCGGGCGCGATAGACTATCACGGTAAAAGTGACAACTGAAATTGCCGCGATAGAGGCTCCAGAACAGCGCTAACGCTTCTCCTGAAAGGGGAAATTCAGAAAACGCAGGTATATTGACACCCGCGTCAAAAAAGCTGACAATGTGGCGGGGAGGTGTTATGATTAAGGCCACCTAAAACAAGGAGGAAGTTATGTCTAAGCGTTCTCATGCTGCCGAGACTTTTTCTCATTTTGTCATCGCGCTGATTGGTGCGACAGTGATTATCGGCGGCGCGGCCTGGGCCTTTATGGCGTTTGACAACGGCGGTTGCTCGGGCGGCATCGAATGCCGTACGCCGGAACAGATGGCGCAGGTCAACTACTAAACCGTCACGGGCTTTGTGGCGCGTCAGCCGGGAAAGCAGGCGCGCCGTTAACTCTGCCATTTAACGGATTATTGGCCGGGATATTGCATGATGCGGGCAGGTCCGATGCGGAGTGCCCAACATGAAACACATTGTTTTGACTATCTTGTTGTGTGTTTCACTGTCCGGTCAGGGCCTGGCCGGTCAGGCCGTCGCCGAGCCGGTAGAGCCGGTAGAGCCGGTGAGCCTGCTTGTGCAGGAGCCATTTTATTCCAGCATTGTCGCTGACGCTACGCGGTTGCGCGCCGAAACCGAAAGCTTTGCCGCCCGCCCGTCCCTGCAATGGCTGAAGAGCCCGCATTTCCGCAACTATGCCGAAGCCATTACCGAGCTGGCGGCGCGCGACATGAAGGGGCACGATGATCTCAAGGCGCGCGGCACCGACAGCGATCTCAAATGCATCCTTAAAGGCGTGTCGATCGACCTGCGCCTGAAGCTCGATGCCATGCGTTCGGCGCGGACGGACCGTGACCTGGGCGTGGTTCTGCAAGATATGACACTGCTGCTGGACGACAATATCGATGTCGTCTCGACCCCCGCCACAGCCGTGTCCGGACTGGACTGCGTCATCGAATTCGGACCGGACGCGTAAGGCGGCAGTTACCTGGCGCCGTCCTTCAGCATCCTGATCACTGCCGCCTTGTCCAGCATTTGCGGCAGGACCCTGGGCTCGGCATTGCCGCCGCCGTAATAGACATAGAGCGGCACGCCCGAGCGGCCATAGAGTTGAAGATAGCGCGAAATCTCGGCATCCTGATTGGTCCAGTCGCCGACCATGTAGGTCGTGCGCGTCGATTTCAGTGCGTCGGCTACTTCCTGTGTTTGCAGCACCAGGCGCTCATTGACCTTGCACGTCACGCACCAGGCGGCCGTCATGTCGACGAGCACGGGTTGACCGGCCGCCCGCAGTTCCGTCAACCTTTGTACGCTGAAAGCCGTGTGAGGCGTTTGCGTCGGGTTGGACGCTACTGGCGGGCTGGCGGTACGGTCGACCCGCGGCAAGGCGCCGGCGCCCACGGCGAGGACAAGGCCCGCGCCCAGGATTCCCACCTTGATCATCCCGGGCAGGGCGTGGATCGGCAGGACGGCTGTGATAATGGCGGCAAACGCCAGCAACAGCAGGAGCACGCCCGTTATCTGGACCTGTTGGGCGAACACCCAGACCAGCCACAGGGCCGCGCCGTACATCAGGACCGACAGCGCGATCTTCAGCCAGTTCATCCATTGGCCGGGCCTGGGTAACGCCTTGGCAACGCTTGGAACAAGCGTGACCAGGAAGGTCAGAAGCACGATCGGCAGGGCAAATCCCACGCCCAGCGCCGTGAAGATGGCAAAACCCGTCAATCCGCCCTGGGCCAGGGCCACGCCGATGGCGGTCGCCATGAAGGGGGCCGTGCAGGGAGCCGCGACGATGACGGCCAGCACGCCGGTCAGGAAGGCGGAGACCAGCGGACGCTTCTGGTCGAAGGCGCCGGCGCCGATGCCTTGCAGCGACGAACCGATATTGAAGACGCCCGACATGTTGAGCGCCACCAAAAGCATGACGATGGCGAGGACGGCGACGACATAGGGCGATTGCAGCTGGAAACCCCAGCCAAGCGAAGCACCGGCGCCCTGCGCCAGTTGCAGCAGTCCGGCCAGAGCAACGAAACTCAAGATCGCCCCGGCGCCATAGACCAGCGACTCAGTGCGCGCCAGTTTGGTGTCATGGCCGGCGCGCGACAGGGCCAGAAGCTTCATCGACAGGACCGGGAAGACGCACGGCATCAGATTGAGGATCAGCCCGCCGAGAAACGCCAGCCCCATGGCGACGAACAGGCCGCCCGATTGCAGCTCCGGCGCCGGTGCCGCGCCCAATCCGTAGGTGCCCGCCGGAAGGCTGGCGCGCGTGAGCGTTATATTAAAAGTCTTGCCGTCTCCAAGCGATAGCACGCCCTGCAACGGGCCTTCGGGGAGGACGGTGGCGCCCGGCCTGGTGCGCAGGGTAAAGCCCTCCGCACCCATGTCGAGCGTCTGAGGCGCCGACGCGCTCAGCAGTTTTTCCTGTACCGGAAAGAAGTAGGCGCCCTGCGGCCGCGCCAGGGCCTCGCGCGCGGCGGCGTCGCCGGCCTTGAAGCCGAGTTCCGCCACGCCGTTGTTCAGCGCGATGGTGCCTGTGATGTTGGCGGTCCGGGGCAGGGCGGCCGTGGCCCTGGCGACAAGGCCGGCATCCGGTCCGGGCTTGGCCGGGCCAACGGTCAGGCGCGTGGAAACCTCCAGGCTTTCCGGGATGCACTGGGCTTCGCAGACCAGGAAGTTGACGCGCGCCCTGATCGGCAGGGCTTCGCCGGCGGCCAGGCCTGACCTGTTGGTCAGAACGATCACTGTGGCGGTCCGGCCGTCATAACCGAAGCTGTTGAGGCCAAGCGTCGGCAGCATCTTCGGCGCCGGCCACGCTGCGTCGCCCGCCGTCATGCCGTCCGGCAGGCTCCAGCTGATCCGCGTCGGCAAGCCGGCGTCGCCGGCATTGATCCAGTAGGTGTGCCAGTTCTTTGCCGGTGTATGTTCCAGCACCAGCCGGACCTGGCCGCCTTCGGGCACGGAGGTCGACTCCGCGACCAGGCGAGCCTTTATATGGGCGCTTTCGCCGTCGGCGGCCCGGGCCATGGTGGCACATGAAAGTGCCGCCATAAGTGTCAGCAGAAAGCGGGCAATCGGTCCGGCCAGAAAACGCACACGTCACCTTTTGAATGGGTCCGGCCCTGTTGTGCCGCGCCGCGCGGCCTGCGTAAAGCCCCACCTGCCGCAAAACGCCGGGAGAGCGTCGGGGAACATTAAGAAAAATTCAGAATACAAACGGTTTCATCTGTATCATGGTCGCGCAGCCGGGGGCGGCGCCGAAGGTCGCTCCGCATCTGTATTCCTTGCGAGAGACCCTTCATGCGCACCCTTCGCACGCTCCTGTTCACCACCGCCCTTGTCCTGCCGCTGGCCGCGCCGGTCCTGGCGGCCGTTACCTCCGACCAGCGCGCCCCGGCGCACCGCCCGCACACCTTTGTCGAAGACGCCCTGAGCGGAGATGACGCCGCGCGCATGGCCGAGCTGGGCAAGAGCTATGGTGTCTGGGGCTTCGATACCGCAGGCATGGACACGTCCGTAAAGCCGGGCGACGATTTCAACCTCTACGCCAATGGCAAGGCTTTGGCCGCCATGAAGATCCCGGGCGACCAGCCGGGCTATGGCAGCTTCAATCGCCTGGCCGACCTGTCGGAGCTTCAGCTCAAGGCGCTGGTTACGGGGCTGGCGGCGCGTAATGACCTGAGCGGTTCCGAGCTGAAGGTCGCCGACCTCTACCGCAGCGCCACCAATGAAACACTCAAGAACAAGCTGGGCGCCGCCCCCCTGGCGCCGGAACTGAGCCGCATCCGCAATATCGGCAACAAGTCGGACATGGCGAAATTCATGGGCTGGACCTCGGAAGGCTTCGGCTCCGCCTTCTTCAGCCTCTACGTCTATGACGACGCCAAAAAGCCCGGTTACTACGCCCTGCAACTGGCGCAGGGCGGGCTGGGACTGCCTGACCGCGACTACTATCTGTCGGACACCTATGCCGACAAGAAGGCCGGTTACGAAGCCTACATCACCGATATGCTCCGCCTCGTCGCCTGGCCCGATGCCGCCAAGTCCGCCAAGGACATCGTCGCCATGGAAACGAAGATCGCCGAGGCGCACTGGACGCGCATCGAAAGCCGCGACGACACCAAGACCTACAACCCGATGAAGCTCAGCGAGCTGCCGGCCTATGCGCCCGGCTTCGACTGGAAAGCCTTCTTCGCCGGCGCGCGTGTCTCCTCCGCGAAAAAAGTCATTGTCGCCCAGAACACCGCCTTCCCTAAAATCGCTAAAGTTTATGCCGATGCGCCGCTTGAGACGCTCAAGGCCTGGGCGGCTTTCCGGGCCGTCGACCAGGCCGCGCCCTACCTGTCGGACGCCTTCGTCGACCGCCGCTTCGAGTTCCGCCTCAAGTCGCTCTATGGCATCGAGGAACAGCGTCCCTTATGGAAGCGCGCGCTCAGCGTCACCGACGAACGCATGGGCGAAGCGCTCGGCAAGGCCTATGTCGCGACCTACTTCCCGGCCGAATCCAAGGCCAAGATGGAAGGCCTGGTCGGTGACCTTTTGGCTGCCATGAAGATCCGCATCGAAAAGCTCGACTGGATGAGCGCGCCGACCAAGGCCAAGGCGCTGGAGAAGCTTTCCACCTTCGGTGTCAAGATCGGCTATCAGAACAAGTGGCGCGACTATTCGGCCCTGACCATCAAGCCGGACGACCTCGTTGGAAACCTCAACCGCTCCAGCGTCTTCGAGTGGGACTATCAGCGCGCCCGCATCGACAACAGGATCGACCCCGGTGTCTGGGAAATGACGCCGCAGACGGTCAATGCCTACTACTCGCCCACCAAGAATGAGATCGTCTTCCCGGCCGCCATCCTTCAGCCGCCCTTCTTCGATCCGAAGGCCGATGCGGCGGTCAACTACGGCGCCATCGGTGGTGTCATCGGCCACGAAATCGGTCACGGCTTCGACGATCAGGGCCGCAACTACGACTCGACCGGTGCGCTGAAAGACTGGTGGCAAAAGGAAGATGCCGAGAAGTTCGACATCCAGGTCAAGAAGCTGGGGGCGCAGTTCGACGCCTATGAAGTCGCCCCCGGCGTGCACGTCCAGGGCGGCCTGACCATGGGCGAGAACATCGGCGATCTCGCGGGTCTGACCCTGGCACTCGAAGCCTACCATCTGTCGCTGGACGGCAAGGAAGCGCCGATCCTCGACGGCCTGACCGGTGAGCAGCGCGTCTTCCTCGGCTGGGGCCAGGTCTGGCAGTCGAAGTACCAGACCGACTTCATGAAGTTCCTCGTCTCATCTGACCCGCACGCGCCCGATCAGTTCCGCGCCCTGTCCGCGCCGCGCAACATGGACGCCTGGTACAAGGCCTTCAACGTGACGGACGGCAAATATTACCTGAAGCCCGAAGACCGCGTCCGCATCTGGTAACCAGGGTGCCAGCGCTGAAGGAGCGAAGCGTTAGCGCAAGGAAAAGCCCCCTCAACCCGGAAACGTGATGTCACGAGTGGATGGGCCACATGCTCATAACGTTTATGGAATGACAAAAGCCCGTCTCGTCAGAGGCGGGC